>PATE01000007.1 GCA_002712305.1 Gemmatimonadota bacterium
TTGGAGATCAGTGTATCCACATCCCAGTCCTTGGCGATCTGATAGGTCACCACACCCAATCGAAACATCTCTACCTACCTTCTCTCTGTTACGTAGTCGACGTAGTAGTTCTGTGTGATAGGCGCCTCAGACGAGGCTAGCTCCATCATGCACGTCGGTCCGAAAGATCTCTTGTTGCTGTCGCAAGTAGTCCGTCTTCGTCATGGCCGGCTCGAAGGCATCCATGACACGCTTCGCCTTGTGAGCATTGCCGCTGAGCAACTCCACCGCCATCATGGCCATCGTCTTGGCTGGCGCAAGATATCCGTCATCGGTGTCGGCAATGTGCCAATCCTTGCCATGCACGATTCCGCGCGCTCCAGTCATCACGGGGTGCAGGACCGGCATGAGTTGACTCAGGTCTCCCGCATCCGTCGACCCACCAGAGTGGGGCAACTCGCGATAAGCGTCGTCGCCAAACAAGGCCGTCGTGGTTTCACGGAACACTTCCGCCAGCCCTTCATCATTGGCAAGGGGCAGATATCCGGGCACGGTTTCGACCTCGACGGTACATCCAAAAGCGATGGCCGCCGCTTTCAGGGAACGGTCCACCTTGGCCGCCGCATCGAGCATGGCCTCTGATGTACGAGCGCGCACGTAGGTCTCCATCCGTACCTCGGCGGGCACGATGTTGACGATATCACCCGCCTTGGTCAGGATCGGGTGCACACGAACACAGTCCTGGTCGCGGAAGGTCTCCCGCTGGGCATTGATCGCATTCAGCGCCAGGGTCGCCGCATTCAGTGCGTTGATGCCCTGCTCCGGAGCGACACCCGCGTGGGCTGCCTTGCCCACGAAACGGGCCGTCTTGGCGAGAAAACCATTAGAGGAGCCCGATACTCCCACGGCGCCCTCCAGCGAATCTGCCGATCCCGTATGGATCATGATCGCCATGTCGATGTCGTCGAACGCGCCGAGTTTGACCAGTTCCGGTTTCCCCCCCAGAAAGCTCGTGCGGCCTTCTCGGACCAGGCCCAATCGGTAGTCGATCTCCACGTATTCTTCAGCAGGCACCGCAAAAAACACGATCCGTCCGCTGATCCTGTCTTTGAGATCTGCCGCCGCGACGCCGATGGCAGCGCCCACCATTCCTGCGATCTGCGCATTGTGTCCACAGGCATGGGCTGCGCCTGTCTGTGCGTCGCAGCGTGGATGATCGGGCACGATGAGCGCATCCAGTTCACCCATCAGCGCCACGGTAGGTCCGGGGCGGCCACTGTCTAGTACGGCGCGCACCCCCGTCAGCGCCAACCCGCTGTCCGCCTGCAGCCCGGCACTCTGAAAGAGATCCTCCACTCGGGCCGCTGTCTTGGTCTCCTTGAAGCCAAGTTCAGGCTCGTCCATGATCGCTTCACCCAGGCCAACGATTTGGTCGGCCTCTGCATCGATGGCGTCACAGACGGTCTGTTTCATGGAATCGGTATCGCTCATTGTTCCTCAGTTTGGCCTTGAGTCGTTTGCAGGCGGCTCGTTCAGTTGGTAGGAAGGATGCTGACCTGTTCGCCCCGACGAAAGGCGAGACCATCCACGATCATGCGGACGATATCGTATTGAGGAGCGAATCCAAGATCATCTCGCGCCCTGGACAGGTCGAAACCATAGTGCGTGGGATTTCCACCCGGCTGAGCATCCACGACTGGAATCTGCAGAAGCTCGCTGAGACGATAGACCGCCTCGTCCCAGGTGAAGGGTTTGGGACCGGCCAGTTGATAGATCCGGCCAAAGGAACGTTCCTTCCCCAGTGCACAGTGGCAACCGTGCACGATATCTCGCACATCGGCCACGTGCTTCATGAAGGGCCGTCCCTCGTCGTCGCGCAGCAGGACCAGCCTTTCCTCCCCCTCCCATAGAGATGACAATTTCGGGTTCTGCTTCATCTTGCTCAGGTAGAACTGCGGAAAGTCGATCACCTCGCCAGCCCCCAGGACCATGGCAAAACGAAGAATCGTCACCGGCGAATTCTGAGATCGGGCATAACTGAGACACATCTGCTCAGCCATGGCCTTCGACAGGGCATACCACCCATTGGGCTTGATCGGCGTCGTTTCGTCGATCGGCCGCTCCATGCCGCCAGGGACATACTTCTCATACAGCGCATCGGTGCTCGCTACGACCACGTGTTCGATTCCATGTTTTCGGGCCGCTTCCAGAACATGGAATGTGCCCTTCACATTGATGTCGAGATAGTCGCTCTCGGTGAAGGGACCACCCCCCTGGAAGGCAGCTCCCAGGTGATAGATGACCTGCATGCCTTGCACAGATGCATCTACGCTCTGCGCTTCGGTCAGCGTTCCCTCCACAAGCTCGACGCCAAGACCCGCGAGTTTCTCCGTGCGCCGATCTCGTTCCCATACCATACCACGGACGCTGTGGCCATCCTGCACGAGCGTCGATGCGAGGTTGGCACCGATCCGGCCCGTGATACCCGTGATGAGGATGTCAGCCAAGGCGTACCTCCACACGAGGCTGGCCATCTCGGTCGAAATCGTCACGGTAGTTAATGGGTTCTTCCTCGTTCATTCGCGTGCTTGCATCCTTCACCCTTCAGCGACCCGGACTCGAGCCGCGCAGAGCGTCCTGCAGACGATCGGCCACGATCTGCGCCTCTCCCTCGGCAAGGGTATGCGGGTGAAGCCTGATCTGCGGGCCCGTTTCGCTTGCGAATCGATAGACTGACTCCTGGATGAACTGCACGGCGATTCGCGGACGCCCATCGCGGAGGGTATCGATCACCTGTTCGTAGGTGCACCGAAGGGCCTGCTCATCCCAACTGATCGCCGCATGTGGAATCTGCTGCCCTTCACCGAAAGGCATCTGTCGCCATGCGGTCACCCCTGGAACTGTGCTGGCAGCGTTGAGAAGTTGCTCGACCCGCCCCTCCCAGAGGATCAGGTCTGCGTCGTGGTCTCGAGCCAGATAAAGTTCGATCGCCTTGACGAGACCCACGATCTCCTCCTTTCCCGCCTTCATCCCCCGTCCGACGGACATATTCGGACTGTCATTGGTAGCGCACGCCGCGATCAGTGCTGGATCACGGCCGAGGATGACACCACTCGCCTGTGGGCCGCACAGTGCCTTGCCCCCGCTGAAGGCAACAAGATCGGCACCCTCATCAATGAACCGCCGCAGGTGACCTACTGGCGGAATCTCGGCCGCCGCATCGACGATGACTGGCTTCTCCATCTCGTGGGCAATCGAGGCGACCTCGGCCAGTGATAGGGCATGACCGGTATTGAACCAGGAGAAGGTATAAAAGACACCGGCCACTGACTCGCCTGCCAGGGCCTGCCGAAGCTGACCCGCGTCGGACTCCACGCCCACAAATCGACCACCGACCAATCGCAGCGCCTGATCAAACGGGTTGCGATGGGCCTCTATAACCACCCAACTATCAGCCATTCCGGTCGTGTCAGGCAGCTGCCGCGCCTTCAGTGGATCGTTCCCGGCCATGACTGCGGCAGCCATTACCGCGATACCCGCTGTGGCGCTGGCGGTCACATGAGCACCGGGCACTCCGATCAGGTCAGCCACACGTCGACCCGCCATCTCGTGCAATTCCGTCATCATCACAAAGCACTGACTCGCAGCGGCCATGGCCTCCACGACCTCCGGATGCATGACCGATCCGCTCATCCGCGTCAGGGTTCCGGCGGCGTTGATGATCGGGTCGACATCGAGTTGCTGGTAAACGTCCATGGTCAATCCTGTGCGTTGGGGCTCTGGGTGTTGAGACTCACATGCACAGACTCGCGCTGCAGAGGCTCAGGAATGATCGGGCGCTCAGACATTCCAGCAGCGCTCCGGCTGCCCACTGTCTGCAGAACGATTGGCGGCGATCGATACCGCCGCAGTCCGGAGTCCCTCCTCGTAGTCGCAAAGGATGTGCGATCGGTCTCCGGTGGCAACAGCACGAACAAAGGCCGCATCGATTCCGTCTCCGTCGTAGGCATCCGGCACGGGTAGAGCACCTTCGGGCTGAATCACCAGATCGCGTCCGACATCCACGCGCACGTCTTCGAGCAACACCTGCATGTGATTCTGCCCTCCCCCAGCTCGCAGAATGCAGCTGGTGGAGACATACCCCACGGCGCCACCGGCAAACTCCAGGACAACAACCTGACTGTCGGGGACGGTCATGCTGGGGATGTCACCTGCCACCTGGTGACCGTAGCGAGCGAAGACCTGCTCCACATTCCCAGCGATCCAGCGCATGCAGTCTACCTGATGGGTCGTCTGTTCATGTAGCTGGCCTCCGGACTTGTCGACCTGCCGCCACCAGCTGCCCTCGTCGGCGGGCATGCCACCCCAGCGATCGGAGCTGATCATCGCAACCGACCGAGCGTGCAACAGATCGCGTGCGGTTCGCCATGGGTGTCGGTACCTCAGGGTGTACCCGACACTTGACATGATGCCCGCTGTTTCGATGGCCTCCATGATCTGAACCCCCTGCTCCAACTCGAGAACGACAGGTTTCTCGACGAACAGATGAAGGCCTGCAGAGGCGGCGAGAATCTCAACATCTGCATGTGCGAAGGGAGGTACGCAGACATACAGCGCATCGAGCTGGTCGGCCTGTTGATCGAGCAGCGTCCGATGATCCGAGAACACCCCAAGTGCCCCGCATTCCTCGGCGACCTGTTTCGCTCGATCCGCATCGAGATCGCAGACAGCAACCACGTCGACTACGGGCTCTTGCGACGCCTCGTTGAGGGCCTGCAACTGATTGAGATGATGTCCTGCGATGCCGCCGGTTCCTACGAAGGCCACCCGTACGGGCTGGGTCATGAGGTTCCTTTCAATGGATCACCGATCCGATCAAGCGCCGTGGCTCACGCGCCGGCGATGCGTGGCATCACCAGGGGTTCCTTGCCCAATTCAGCATGCAGGAGACGTCTCGTCAATTCAGCCTTGAGATCTGCCCACCCGGGATCGGACCAATGATTGTCGATCTCCTGTGGGTCCTGCTGCAGATCGAACAATTCTCCCTCGTCCCGGCCGTAATGGACGGTGAGTTTGTGTGTCTGATCCACGAACGTCCGCGTGTGGATGGTGGTCGGCTCATGGCGGTTCTCCACGATCGCGTGGTCACGGACCGCTTCGACTGTGCCTGTCCACACGGGAGTCTGGTCGGCACCACTGATTCCCCAGTCTGCGCTCAAGCCGGCTGCACCGAGAAAACTCGGCGCCATGTCCACGAGGCTGAGGATGGCATCACTCTGACTCCCGGCCTGCACACGGTTCGGCCACCGGACGAGGAAGGGCAGTTTTACCAGATCCTCGTAGTGGAATGGCCCCTTGGCCGTCATCCCGTGTTGACCAAACAGGTGTCCGTGATCGGTCGTGAAGACGACGAGCGTGTTCTTTGCGAGGCCCGTCTTCTCCAGATGGGTAAGGATCCGCCCGATGTATTCATCCATGAGACTGATCATGCCATAGTACACGGCCATATTTTGACGCATCTCGTCGGCACCATGCAGGTGCGAGTGCATGCCGTGAATTCCGAAGCCACTCTCTCGCCAAGCAGAGAAATCGGGCTCTTTCTCCTGAGTCATGCGGAAGTGAAGCGGATTCACATCGTGCTCACCCTCCACAATCTGCGGCAGGGTCAGGTCCGCCGGATCATACATCGCATGCCACGGATCGGGAGCCAGATACGGAGGATGAGGATCGAAGAAGCTCGACCACATGAAGAAGGGCTCATCACCTGCGGCGTATGTATCGAGGAGTCGCTGCGACTCCTCGGCAATCCACGCATTGTAGTGATACTTCTCCGGGATTTCCCAGCGATGCTTCTGACGATCATTCGTACCCGTGGGAGGCCGGTAGTAATCGCGCCAGTTGTGGCAGCCATTGTCTTCCATCCAAATGGCATAGTGCTGCCCCACATGGGCCTCATCAGCATGGTTGCGGGCAAGCCGAACCGTATCAAACCCATAAAAGGGTTCATTAAACTGTCGCCAGAAGTCGAGATCTTGAAGGATTGGATACGATTCAAGGGACCGGTATCGATCAGTCTCCTGCAATGGCTGAAAGTGGGCCTTGCCTACCAGACTCGTGCGATATCCCGCACGGCCGAGTGCATCCCCTACCGTCGGCACATCCTCCATCAGTTTCGTGCCCAGACTCCAGGCGCCGTGATCGCTGGGATACAAGCCGGTAATCATGGATGAGCGCGACGGAGTGCAGGTTGGATTCGGGCAGTATGCCCGGTGGCAACGCATGCCTTCAGAGGCCAGTCGATCCAGATGGGGCGTACTGATTTCGGGGTTCGTAGCCCCCAACGTATCCCAGTGTTGCTGGTCGCTGGTGATGAAGAGAATGTTTGGTCGATCACTCATGTTCCATTGCCTGCCCGTATCAGATCAGTGCCTCAGTACGATCGCCGAGATGCCACCGACGGCGACCAGACCGATCGCCAGCCGACGATAGATCTCTCCATCGACGCGGCGCTTCATCCACAGACCCAACACCAGGCCCACCGTGATTCCTGGAGCGCTATGCAGCGTGAAATCCAATGTGCCTCCGTCGAGAAGCCCCACCTGTCCGAAGGCGACCAGAATGCTTCCGTGAAGGAGAAAAAAGTAGCCAATGAGATCGGCGCGAAAGCCCCCATGGGCCCACCTCTGTTTCAACCCGAGAAGCACGACGGGTGGTCCCGTCATACCGCTCACGCCTCCGATCATCCCTGACAGCATCCCTGCCACCGAGCGGGCAACCCCTTCGCGAACTAAAGGCTCACCTCGCCGAATCACCAGCACCAGGACGGCGGCGATCGACGTGGCTCCGACGATGGTTCGAATCGTCGCAGAGGGCAAGGAGGCCAATCCATGTACGCCGAGAGGCATGCCCAACAGGGCAAACAGAAGCAGATGCAGAATCCGTCGTGGCGACATCTGACGATAACACTCCACCACCAGAACGAGTGTCAGCGGCGTCGCACTCAGAAGGACCACAGGTGCCGCAACGACGGGGTTTAGCAGCAGCACGAGAAAGGGCATCGCGATCAGGGCATATCCAAATCCCGTGATGGTGCTGACGCACGCGGAGACACCTAGGATCAGATTCAGAAGCAAGGGAGTGGGTTCGGTCAGCACCGTTGTTGTAGGTTACCTCGCGTCCCCGTCCAAAATGAAAGGCACATGATCATGCGCATCAGCCAAGTCGACCTCTTCGAAGTTTCCATCCCACCCATCCCACCCATCGCGGCGGTGATGCCCAAGATCTATGACATCACCCTCGTACGGATCATGACCGACGAAGGACTCACCGGCTGGGGAGAATGTCAGGGGCGCAAAGCCGACCTCGAAACGCGTTTTCAGTCCTATGTCGGCCAGGACCCTCTGGCGATTGATGCCTTCGCGCAGACCGACGCGATCAACTGCGCCCTCCTCGATATTGCAGGACAGGCCTGGGGCGTTCCCATGTGGCGGCTGTTTGGTGCGCAGGTTCGCGATCGTGTGCCCGTCTCCTATTGGTCGTGCCCGATGGAGCCGGCACAAACTGCGGCCGAAGCTGAGGTCGGCGCGCGGGCGGGCTTCACAAATCACAAGCTCAAGGCACGCCCCTGGAACATCGTCGAAACCATCCGCCTCATGAAGGAGGCGACGGGCCCCGACTATACGGTGGGCGTCGACCCGAACACTATGTTTGTACAGCCATCCGTCGCCGCCCGACTGGCCAACGAATTGGAACCCTTCGGCACGGTTGCCAACTTTGAGGATCCCGTATTGAAGGACAATCTCGATTGGTATCGACTTCTACGCGAGAAAACGTGGATCCCTCAGGCACTCCACCTGGGGGCTCCCTCGGGCGTATTGGCCGCCCTCAAAGCCGAAGCGGTGGACTACGTGAATCTTGGTGGTGCCGCCGCACAAGTACGCAAGTCGGCCGCTCTGGCTGAGGCGGCCAATGTACCTATCTGGGTGCAGATGGGCGGACTGTGCCTCGGTATCCTTGCTGCGTACTCCGTGCATCTGCAGTCAACGCTGGCCGCCGCAACCCTGGCCTGCGACGAACTCCCACACATGCGTGTCGCAGACATCACCGATGGATCCCTGCAGTTGGCGGACGGGCACTTCGTCGTCCCCGAGGGGCCCGGTTTGGGTGTCCACATCGACGAAAAGGTCATCGAGGCATATCGGGTCGCCTGAACCTGAACCCTCTCTCAGCTCGTCTCAGGCGACCAGAAAGGCAGACCCGGNGAATCAGGCCGGGTCGCGCCTGAGGTTCACCCCACGCGGGCTCGGGTCTCCGGTCACGACCAAGACGTGACGACCAGCTTCAATCCGTCAGCGGCAGGGCGTGGAAGATGCCTTTCATGTACCCAGCCGTGTAGGCGAGGTTGCGCTCCACTGCATCGGCATCCTCTCCACCGGCGACACACTCTACGTAGCTGGGGCCATCGTAGGCACTGGCCCGCAGCTTAGCCAACACTAGGGGGAAATCCACAAGTCCATCTCCGGGAGTGACCATGACATCGGCCTGGTCATCGTCGACGACACAGTCCTTGACGATGAACGTGGTGACCAGCTTCGCCACTCTCTCCACGTCAGGCTCAGGGCGGCGCTCCCCTTTCGTGTAGTAGATGATGTTGCCCGGATCGAAACAGATCCCGAAGGCNGGATGCCCGACACGCTCGTGGGTCTGCACCAGATGCTCGACGGTCAGACTGATGCCCCCGTGAGGTTTCATGGTGATAGCCACACCCGCCGCCTCTGCCGCGGGAGCTACCTGCCGCATCAATTCTACATAGGCGTCATAGTGCTCATCCTTCGAGGTTCCCAGATCGAGGATCCATCGGGAACCGATCTCGGCCGTGTTGTCGATCAGGCGGCGATAGAGATCGGCCGCTTGTTCCACGCCCTCATCGAGTTGGGTTCTTCCCAAAACCAGCGACGGTTGCAGACCGCAGTCTGAGGTCACGCGAGAGACCTCGTCGATCTCGGCGGGCGAACTGTCCGAACGGACGGGCTGCACGCCCTGATTGGCGAAAATGGCCACATGGTCGTATCCGGCTCGGGCGATCCGGGTACACGCCTCGGCAAAGGACAGTTTGTTGAAGGGACGTGTCGTAGCTCCGAGCACGGTTGCCATATGGGGAGCTCCACTTGGTTGAACACCAGATAAAAGGGCCACCCCGATGATCGGGGTGGCCCGGAAGAATGGTCGAACGTAGGACTCGACTTCGCAGGTCGAGGCCGAACGGCTTGGTCGCGACTAGAGTTGCCAGATCAGCGAGAAGCGATGGGAGCCGTTGGTTTCGATCAGGTCGAGGGGGATGTGGTATCCGTAGTCGAACAGCAGTTGATTCCAGCGATAGCCGAGACCGGCATTGATATCACCGGAAGCATCGTCCTCGAAGATGCGGCTGCCGCCGCCACGAAGCATCAGGCCTTCGACCAGCGTCGTCTCGCCACCCACGACCAGGCGCTTCTCGGAAGCGTCACCCGTCAGATCGCGCATCGCCCACTGCACTGAAAACAGCGTGTTCTCGATCTGGTAGGAAACACCCACGGCCAGATCCATCGGAATGTCGCCCGCGCCCGACTCCAACGCCGGCGCCCCCGCTGCGGGACAATCGCAGGTCGCATTCGGCTGCAGCACATTCTTCACCATCACGCCCAGCCGCGCGTTCTGCACCGGCGTCTGCCACAGGGCGCCCACATCGACGCCGATGCTGCCGGCAGACTCACCCGACACAGGATCGTTGCTGTCGAAGTCTTCCACACTCCAGAACAGATACTTGGTGGTCACACCCAACTGCAGAGCGGATGTGATCGAGTAGCCGAGGGACACAAAGGCGCCATTCTCGCTCATCAGATCCGAACCGATGCGCTCATAACCAACACCCAGCGCCATCTTCTCACCCAGAGGCTGGGTGAAACTGGCCACGTGCTGACCCAGGTTGTCTCCATCGATGCCCGAAAACAGCAGCGACACGTTCGTATAGGCCAACTGACGGCCATTCACATTCGCCAGACCTGCGGGGTTGGCAAACACCGCATCCCCATTGTCNGCCACGGCGACGTAGGCGTTGCCCAGGGCGGCCGAGCGAGCACTTGCGCCCAGACTCTGGATGTTGACGATGGCCCCGGCCTCGATGGTCGCCAGGCAGATCAACCCGACGGCGATGGCGATGGTCTGTTTCAAATGGGCGCGCATGGGCTCTCCTCCGAACCTGCATCTTGTATACAGATGAAAATACCGACGTGACCCGAGACCGTGTCAGGCATCACAACCATCGTGCTGCACCGATCTGGTCAAGCCACATTTGGTGCAAANTACGGCGGCAATTGCGGAAGATCAAGGAAGTTTACAGCATCGGTTCACGATGGATGAACGTCGTTCCAGCATCGCATCCTGACCGAGCGTGTCCCAGGCACGCCGATAGTGGGTTTCAATCCCCCTCCGNAATGTACCGAACCACAGCAATGGACTGTAACGAGCTCCCTGGCGATAGAGCCTTCTTACGCTCTGTCNAATCTTGCATCCTGCCATTACGCCCTCCTATCCGATTGTGCGACAATTACTTGCCGAATCCGTCNCATCACCGCTCTGAACAGGCACTCTGTCCACACTTGGCGAAATACGTCGTCTAGTATCGAGCCAGATGGTTGGCACCGTGTTGACGTGGATCACGTTGGGCAAATCCTCGAAATGGCAGCTTGAGGCAAAAAACCGGCCATGTCCGTGGACATGGCCGGCTGACACGTGGGGGATCGTCGACGACTACAGATCGGTCCACGCGCCCTGAGCGGCAGACGAATCCACGGCGGCCTGAACAAACCTCATCCCCGCCACCCCCTCTGCGACACCCGGATGATCGAAAGGCTCGGGCGCCTCTTGTCCACGACTGCGAAGGATCGTGCGCTCCATCGTGCAGTGGAGATTGGCTAGCGCGGCGAAGAAATCCTCATGGTGGCCACTCGGAACTCTCAGGTAGGAACCCACGGAGTTTGGCAGGAAGCTATAGTTGGCTCCAATCCAGTACGTCTCGTCAACTTCTCCGGTTCGCACCAACAGCGATTCGGCCCGCTCCTGGTGCCACTCAAGTGAGCCGCCACTGCCATAGATGCGGAATCCATTGTCGTTCTTGTAGCCAATGGCGATCTGTGTCGCCGTGATCAGGGCCGTTCCCCCGTTGTCCAGTTCGGCGATGACGTTGAAATCATCGTCGAGTTGGCGCCCCTCGACGAAACGGTTGAGTCGTGCTGACACGCGTGAAACCGATCGTCCACTGACCCACGTGGCTGCCACGAAGGCGTGCGTCCCGATGTCTCCACCGCAATTGGAGATACCGGTCTTGGCCGGATCCGTTCTCCATTCGGCCTGCTGTAGCCCCTCCTTCTCCAACGCCGTTGCGAGCCACCCCTGGTTGTACCAGGCTTCCACCTTGCGCACGTCACCGATCTTTCCCTGGCGCACCAGTTCCTTGGCGAACATCATCATAGGATGACCCGTATACGTATGGGCAAGGATGAAGGGCACCTTCTTGGCTTCGACAATGGCCTGCAGGTCCTCTGCCTCGGCGATCGTCATGGTGATCGGCTTCTCGCACAACACGGGAATTCCTGCCTCGAGGAACGCCTTGGCCGGCGCATAGTGGGCGTGGTTCGGCGTGACGATCGTCACATAGTCGAGGTCTAGCTTCCCACTCTGGCACGCTTCGAGCAGGGCTCCGTAGTCCGTAAACCCCTCGACGTCGTAGTCCTGGGCTGCAGCCATTGCCTCGTCCGGATTCGAACGCAGAGCCCCCGCGACCAATTCCCGACTGTTGTCGAAGGCGATCGCCCGTTTGTGCACGTGGCCAAAGAAATTCCCGCCCCCGCCGCCGCCGATCAGTCCGACCTTCAACTTTCCCATATCAATCCTCTCCTGTTGTCATGAATCGATGCTGCATCGTCGCATTGTATGCTTTGGGTCGCCAGGCTGCTACTCCGTACTATGCACATTGGCATGGACCAACCACAGAGAAAAGCCCCCCCTCACAACTGAGGAGAGGCGGTGCACCGGGCAGCCTCTGGTGCGATCAGCGGGCCTACCCCAGGGGAATCCGGCTGGCAGGCAGCCAAGGGATCAGTTCAAGTTCAGGCTGACCTGCATAACTGATGGACGATCAGATCGACGGCATCGTCGGAACTCATGCGTCCCGTATTGATCGTAAGGTGATACAACAGCAGGTCGTTCCAATCTGCGTCGTGATGGTTCTTGAGATACAACTGACGCCAGCGGTCATGCTGCTCTATCAGTTCGCGCGCCTGTTCCTCAGTGACGTCCTGCTGCTGCTGGATCACACGCGAGCGTTCATCAATCGGCGAAATGATCTTCACGTGAAATGCGTTGGGATGCTGACCGAGAATCACCTGACTGGCGCGTCCCACCACCACGGCCGAACCCGTGTCTCCGTAGTCTTGCACGAGAGTTGTGATGAGTAACTGGTAGGTCCCGCGATCGAGATAAACTGCCTGATGCTCAGAACCTCCTCGTTCCATGACGTAGGGGAACTCGAGGCCAAACTCGGGGAAATACGCGGCCGACGAGAGAGGAAATCCGCCAGGGTTCATTTCGGGGACGAGGAGTCGTTTCAGGAAATGGCGAACCCGCCCTTCTCCCTTTTCGTCGTATTTCTCGACTTCCTCCACCGACGTATCGGTGATTTGGGCGATCTCCTCCACAAGCCGTCGATCGACGAAAGCGAATCCGAGTTCTTCGGCAACCCTTTCGGCAATTCGGTCGCCGCCGCTGCCCAGCTGACGAGACACAGTGATGACGGCCATGGGCCGATAGCCTCCTTCGGGTCTTTGAGGGCGAACCCGCAGCAGTTTGAGGGCGAACCCGCGGCAGTGGAGGCGAAACTCCACCGCCGACTCGAGCAAAGTACGAAGGTGCTGACTGCCTCGCAAGACAAACCCCACACTTGAGTTACGAGATCAGAAAGCCTCATGATTCTGTGGCGAACAAACGAGGGCATCCCTATCTTCGGGCACGATGCTCCGCCACCGGCAAGCATCGCCCCCGACTCCCTCGAGTCAATTGTGACACAGACCACGGCGTGACCCCTGCCGGATCTGTAGAATTCTTCTCGTCATGCCCAAGTCAGCAGTACGCATCCTCGTAGCGATCGAGGATCCAGCAGCGGAAGACTCGTTGGTACGTCTCGCGGCCTCCCTGGCCAACGAGCCCTGGGGTGAACTACATCTCACCCATGTCGTTACACCGGACGAGCCTGACCGGCCCGACGCCCAGGCACAGTTGGCAAGAGCCGCTCAGATCGCCGTTGATCTTGGTGTCGGTGCCATTCCGCACGTCGTTCACGGCCCTTCTGTCACTCAGGTGATCGGTGAAGCCCTCCAGAGATGGAATTGCGATATCCTTCTCATGGGTTGGTATGGGGCCGTGGACCGTGACACGATTCTGTCGGCGAACAACAGAGCTCTCACCAAAGCCCTTGATGTCGATACACTGATTTTCAAGGACAAAGGACTCGATCGAGTTGACCGAGTCCTGGTTCCCACAGGTGGGGGTGCCCATTCATTGATGGGAATCGAAGTCGCCCATCGGATCTCGCAGGCATGGGATGTGGACATGCAGGTCACTCGTGTGGCCCGGGATCACGAATGCCGCAAGGACGATCCTCTGCTGGAGCGCTATCGTAAGCAGGTCTCCGATGATCTACGACTCCAACTGCGCCTCCTGGATCTCGATCCGCCTTTCGAGGTTATCCCGGCGAAAGACGTCGTTTCACCGATCGTGGAACGTGCCCGAGAGGATGACCTGCTCGTCGTAGGCGCCGCCAACGACTGGCGCGAAGAGGGATTCCTCGCCGGCTCCATCCCGGACGAGATGGCCTATCGTGCCCCGTGCTCCGTGCTCACGGTACGGTCGCGAGCACCGTCGACGTATCGCCTGAGCAGTATTTTCTGGGAACACACGATTCGCCTGGACCTGCACCCACGCGACAAGTGGGAAGCCATTGATCAGATGGTCGATATCCTGGTGGAGGAAAAACAGGTTCCCTCCTCTCGGCGAGACAATGTGCTCGAAGCGGCACGCTCGCGAGAGAGCAAGTCATCCACCTCCATCGGCCGCGAAACTGCGATCCCACATGCTCCGCTACCCGACCTGCCGGGTATCATCGGCGCCCTGGGCATCTGTCCGGAAGGGGTCGACTTTGACGGGATGAGTGGCGATGTCGTACGCTACATCTTCCTGCTTCTGACGCCACAGCAGAACTATCGAAGTTATATCCCGGTCCTCGGGCAGATCGCCCAACTGATGCATACCGACGAGACTCGCTCTGCATTCCTCCATTGCCAGACGCCTTCAGATTTGACAGCCCTCATCAAGCAGCGGGAGGCGGCGGCAGCTTGAGGCCTTTGGCCGCCATCGACGTGGGCACCAATACGGTGCTCATGGTGGTCGGCCACTGCGGCACGGATGGCGCGATCGAGATCCTCGACGACGCGCATGCCATTGCACGGATGGGACGAGGGGTCGACGAGGACGGCCGAATCCAAGACGATCGAATCGATCGAGTCTGCCAGATCGTTGAAGGATACCATGAACGCGCTAAAGCCTTCGGTATCGAGCGTATCTGCGCGTTTGGCACCTCCGCCCTGCGCGATGCGACCAACAAAGAAGCGATCATCTCTGCCGTGGCCGAGAGAGCGGACGTCGAACTCGTCGAGCTCAGTGGCGCTGACGAGGCGGGGTTGACCTTTCGCGGTGCCGCCTTTGGCCTCGAGCTTCCATCACGATTTGCAGTGCTCGACATCGGTGGAGGCTCAACCGAACTGGCCATCGGCACCGAGAGTGGCGGGGTCGAGGAATCAAACTCTGTCGATGTAGGCGCCGTTCGTGTGACGGAGCGGTTCTTCGGCCTGCTCCCTCCGGGGAGGGCTGAACAAGAAGCCGCCGCGACGATGATCACCGAGCAACTGAAGCGGCTCCCGCAGGTGGATACCGACGCACCCCTGGTCGGCGTTGCCGGTACGGTGACGACCCTGGGTGCGTTCGACACGCAGGCCGCCAGCTTCGACGACGATGCGATCAATGGACACCAGCTCAGCATCGAGGCCATTTCAGACATCAGCGCGGATCTGCTCCAGATGGATTACGCCCAGATACGAGCGATCTCCCAAATCAACGAACAGAGAGCGGATATCATTACGGCGGGCGCACTCATCCTGAAGCAGTTTCTCCTGCATCGCGGATACGCGCAGCTGACGGTGTCCACTCGTGGCATTCGTTATGGGCTTCTGCTCGACATGATTGACGGCAAGCGATAGTCCATGTCCCAGCCTCGCTTGCGTGCCATGCTGATCGTGCTCGGATGCCTCGCCGGCCTGCCTGGCACGGCACAGGTCAATATTGAAGCGTTGCGATCCCCCCAAGACTCGGCTGGTTGGCATCATCAACTTGGGCTGCAAGCAGGACTTCGTCAAGGCAGTGTTGAGCGTCGGGAACTGGGCCTGAGCGCTCGCACGCAACAGACCTCCGGTCGGCGGCGGTGGCTCAGTATCGTCGATTTGGAGGCAGGGTGGCAGGATGACGATCGCTATTCCAACCAGGGGCTCCTGCATCTGAGAGTCTCACAGCAGCTGACGGGCGACCTTGCTGTGGAGGGGTTTGCACAATTTGATCATGCGCGGCAGCGCCGTCTGTTGGCTCGTGCCCTGGCCGGGGCAGGACTTCGCTGGAAATGGGTGCCCCGGTTGTTTGTCGGCCTCGGTGTGATGGCGGAAACAGAACGAAACGACCTTCCCCCTGCCGCCACACACGCTGAGCACACCCGTCATCTTCGTGGGACCGGCTATCTGGCAAGCCACCAACAGATCGGCCGTGGAAGCCTCGCCTTCACCGCCTATGTCCAACCTCGCATAGGGACCCTCGGCGACAGGCGCATCCTCGCCGAGGGCACGCTCGCAGCTCCCCTGTCGAATTTCGTCGGCTTGAAGTTGAACCTGCGACTGCGGCATGACAGTCGACCTGTAGATGGGATTGATGAGCTGGACCTACGATTTGCCACGGGCCTCAACATCGATCTCTGACCCGCCTTCGCCATCCACTCCAGGTGTCACGGGGCGTCCCAGCCGGACACGGGTCCCTTTCCATCGGAAGACTCCCAGGCATCCAAGGCCCCCGGCGATCACGATGTACACCGGATGCAGCACCTCCCAGATCGGCCAAAACAGCAGGAGATCCCAGCGACGAAAGATCCACGCGCCTCGGAGAGCGAGCACGACGTCACCGATTGCCTTGCTGCCCCAGATTCCAGCCACGTGCATCGGGTCAACACGTCCAACCACCGCCAATCCAAAGGCCACCACGATTCCAACGTTCAGCAGCAATGTTGCTGTCAGGTGCAGGAAGAGGCGTGGATCCAGGCGAAGCTGAATAGGACCATTGGATGCCCAACGAATGCGCTGGGCGATCAACCCGCGCATCGAAGGGACGGCGGGATGTACCACCGACGCTGCCTCATCATGGGCAAACACGATTCGTTTGCCCGCGCCGCGAAGCAACTGCAACAACAGGACATCATCCCCTGAAGAGCGGTGTTTGACGGTTTCGTAACCATCGACCTCATCGAAGGCATCACGACGAAAACCGATGCTCTGGCCCGAAGCGGCCACGGGATGCCCGTTTCCGCAGGCACCCCGTGCCGCCGTCATGAGGAGCAGAAAATCCAGGGCTTCGATTCCAGCCCGCAGGCCTGGTTCGGTGATCTGGGAAAAACCAACTACAGCGTCCACGCCCTCGTCGAAGTGGGCCACCATCTTCGACACCCAGTCGCGCGGAACCTGACAGTCTGCGTCGGTGGAGAGGATGATCTCACCCGCTGCCCGACTGATCGCCAGCGTCAAGGCCGCCTTCTTCGAACCGCTGCTCCCCATCGACGTCAGGCCATCGACGATGTGGAGCGACGGAGCCTCCGCCTTGTGGCGCGAAGCCACGGTCGTGGCCCTGAGCAAGGTGTCATCGGTGGAACCGTCGTCGACGAGAATGACTTCAAGCAGCGACGGTTCGTACGATTGCTCGAGCAGCGAGTTGAGGGTGGCTTCGATCGTGCCCGCCTCATCACGGGCGGCAAGCACTACACTGACGAGAGGTGTTTGAGTGGTCAGCGAGACCCGTCGAAAGGTCCCCATGAAAAACCAGATGATCGCCAGCAGATAGACAGCCAGACTGATGAACAGCCCAGCAAGGGCGGGGTTGNGATCAGCGCTCCACGGCGTAACCACGAAACTCAGGAACCGGTGAGCTCTTTGACGAGGGAGAACATGCCTCGGTACCCTTCCGANCAATTGCGGCACATGTCGACACTGCGGCGATCGTCGAGAATGCGCTGTCTGAATTCCATGTAGGGCGCATCCTTCCAGATCTTGCCAAAGGTTTGGCCGTTGAAGGTATCGCCCATGCCAAAGTCGACGTCCTTGTCAAAGCAGCAGGGGGCGACATCTCCATTCCAGTTCACCATCGAACTATACCACAGTACCTTGCAGCCTGTTTTCGGCTGCCCTTTGACGCGCAGACCGTCATCTGTGGACTCATCGGCATGTAGCGCCTCGTCTGCGGGATCGGTCGCCTCTTCGTAGCGGCGAAACAGCTCCTGTTCGGGGAGGAAGGTTGCCGCATCGTGCTGATCGTAGACCTGAGCGGTCTTGATGAGAAACTTATCCGCGTGCAGTTGCCTGGACAGCTCTTCGGCTCGTTCCAGGTCACCCTCATTGTGGCGAAAGACGATGAATTGCAGGTTCACCAATGGTGTNACCGAACCNCGCTGTTTCTTGGCCTCGGCGATCAATCGCGTTCCGTCCAATACAGCCTGGAGGCTNCCGCCTACGCGATACGTCTCGTACGTCTCCTGGTCTACACCATCCAACGAGATGATCATCTCCGAGAGCCCACTGTCGACGATATCCAGTGCCTGATCTAGGGTACGGACGAAATGACCGTTGGTGCTCGTCATCACTGGAATTCGGTGCTCGCGAGCGTAGCGGACCATCTCCAGNAAACCCTTGTTGATGAAAGGTTCGCCTTGATTCCACAACATCAGCAACATGACGTGATCTTTGATCTCATCGATCAAGCGTCGATATCGCTCAAGATCCATGTTGCCTCTGGGCCGCTCCATCTGCCCATTCCCACTCGGGCACAACGGGCACTTCAGATTACAGAAATTCGTCGGCTCCACCATCATCATNAATGGGCGCCCCCACACCACGGGACGGCGCACCACCCAGGAAACCCCCATGGAGGCCAGAACCTTGGAGAAGTTCCACAGTCGCTTGACCGAAAGGGCGTATCCATATCGCTCGATCAGGCGAGGCAGATTTCGTGCAGAGACGAGGTAGGCCATGGGCCGGTCGACGTAACCTGAGATAGTTGTGGTGGAATCTACTTCGACGAGGTGGGCGGGCTGTGCCGCCACCGAAAGCCGAGGATGCGGGCTACAGGCACCAGCAACACGACGTAGGGAATATAGAGGAACTCAGCAAAGGGCAAGTACAGCAAGCGTCGGCGATCCTCAGNTCGTGGTGCAAACGTCCACATCAGGGCGAAATCGAGAGTCCATCGCAGCCCCCACACCACCAGGAATAACCCTCGGGCAGCACCGGTTCCCACTTGGACCAGGCCGATGGCCAGGATCACATGATAGAGGTAGACCGCCACACCCAACCAGCGCGCACCACCCCCATATCGAGAGGCCTTTGAGGCATGACGAGTCTTCTGTGAAAGTCGCGCCGAAAGCGATTCACCCAAACGAGACTCGGTGACCACTGCCCAGGGTTCAGCACAATAGCGGAACAACGCTTCCGATTCCGATGCGACATGGCGGAAGAAGTATACGTCGTCACCGCTGATCAGATGCCCGATCGCATCAAAGCCCCCNACCTCGTCGTAGACGCGCCGCCGGTAGGCCAGACTTCGGCCCGTACAGGACAAGGCCACGCCGTGGCCGATTCCCCCTTCGGCCAGTGCACCCATTCCGAGATCGTCCACGGCCTGGATGAGCGCTGCCAGGCCCCGTGCATCCCGATCCGCATAGCCAGCCACCAACCCCACCCGGGGATCATCAAAGTGGGTGACCATCGCCGACACCCAGCCCGGAGGTGGCATGCAGTCGGCGTCCGTAAACAGCAGAAGCTCTCCATCGCTTGCAGCGATCCCGCCAGCGAGGGCACTCTTCTTGGGCCCTTCGTGTATCNAAGGCGAGGGGGCGTCGAGCACCTGCAGTCCTGCTTCGTGTGGCCAGTGTTCGATGAAACGCTGTGCGAGTGCTGCCGTGCCGTCTGTCGAGCCATCGTCCACTACGATGGTCTGCAGCCTGCCACCGAAGTCCTGTTGAGAGAGCGCGTTGAGACAACGCTCGATGGAGGCGGCTTCATCGCGGGCGGCGATGATGACACTCACTGTCGGCGCTTTGCCCATCTCGTCATCGATGCGGATCGAGTCGTCCGATCTGTGGAGGTGTCGCTCCGACTCTCGCAGCCGTCGACTGGCATGCACGCCCAGCAGCAACCATAGAGAAAACACGAGATAGAACAGGCCCGCCCCGAGCAGGGCGAGATCGAAGGCGTCGAACATCTCTGCGCTGATCTCGATCACCGGTTGGACCTTCAACTACAACAGTCCGTAACGCAGGTCGAAGGCGATGCGTGTCTGCGTGCCATCACCATAGCCGGTTCGCCAAGGCAGAGGCACGCCATTCTGCCACCTGGGAGGCAACGGAACATCCGTTCCGTCTTCCCACTCAAACCGACCGACCAATCGAAGTCGTGACCATCGGGTATAGTCGAGTTCCACGCCGACGGTGTTGCGAATCGAAACGTGCCCATCGAGGAACTTTTTCACCTCACGATCATCACCGGGTCGCCAACCACGGTGCAAGTCTCCACCGACGTTGTAGATCGTGCCATCGGCGAGCAGTTCGTTGTCTCCATGGCGAGTGCGAGACCATCTCAATCGGGTGGCCAGATCTGAGAGCCAGTAACGCTCAATCGAGAGCGCCCATCGGTCGCTATTGGGGCCAAGTGCGTGTCCCAAGGGTGTATCGAAATGACGGAAAGTGTTGATGGGAAACTTATGTGTATAGATCCACGGCTCGACGCGTACATACTCAGCACGAACGTCCGTCTGAGCCCATCCCAGGGGATTGGTCCATAGGGCGCCAAGCTGGAATGAGAATTTGTTGGCAAAATCGTCGCTGAAGATCTTCAGCTTCTTCAGATCATCAATCGTATAGGCTGCGTAGACCTGCCAGCCGTGATGAGGACGGACGTCGACATCGAGGGTCATCATCACGTTGTCCTTGTCGCCGAGGTAGCTTTGCGCTNCCCAGAAGAACATGAACGGATTCAGATAGGCCAGCTCCGGTCCCCGATCGCCATACACGACGACCTCTTGAAATCCGATGTCGATCCACCGAGTCGGCGACGCTTCGAGTCGATGGCCAGCCAGATACTTCTCACGCTCTAGGCCGCGTGTCATGCCATTGACGATGTAGGAGGATTCCTCGTCGGCCAGCCCGCGGCACGTGGGTGCGTCCGGGCGGNCGGGGCAGGGGCGAAGACGGGCCGCCAGATGTTCGAACCGCACAACACCCAGGCGCGAACGGAGCAGCACCATGTCATAGGAGGGCGTGTTGGCACTCAGACCGAGATTGTCCTCTGGTGCCGGACCCCACATTACCTGCCCCTTCCCTGCCACCACGTCGACCAGATCGCCGAGGCCGAAGCTGATCGCCGCCGTCGCCTCGTGATAGTCGGCGACACCACCCTTGAGTTGCACCGCCTCGCGCCGTGGCTCAAACACATCGGATCGAATCACGTACTTCCGCTCGATGCCCTCTTCCCTCGTCTGCTCAAAACTGACTCGAAACCCGACACGCTCTCGAAGTTGTCCTTCCACCACCGCGCCGAGTCGATTGCGGAAGATCCATTCGTCTTCATCGCGTCTGCCACTAAACAGATCTGTCTGCTGGCGAGCGAGTAGATCCACTTTGGCCCACCCCTCCGACGCCTCGTAGCGCAGTCGAGGCGGCTGCCACCCGGACAGGTTTGCGGCGCCTCGGTCAGGTTCGAAGGAACGGGTGTATTGTTCAACCCGTTCGCGATCAAGCTGGCTGAGATGCCCCGAATCGCTGGCCTGGCGCAGGAGTTGGAGCGTGCTGGATCTGCTCAGGGGCCGCATCCCGTTTCCCGCCGCCGATACGGCACCCCGTGCCTCGAGCCGATCCAACAGCCCGTAAACTGGATGGTCGATCGGTACGGGCGCGCTCGTGTCCGCCGCCCATGCTGCCGACACGAGCAGGGAGGCCATCACCTGTATCAGCAGCAGGCGACAATCAAGCGTAGCAACCCTGGGGCAGGTTAATGCTACCTCCGTGCCGGAGCTCAATGGCCGCTTCATCTTGACCCTCTGAGAGAGGGCGAATACGTTAGCCGTTCTGTCCTGCCATCTTTTGAGAGAGTNCGTGAACTGATCATGCATACGATTTCTGACATCAAAGCCCGTGAGATTCTCGACTCNCGAGGCAATCCTACCATAGAGGTCGACGTCACGCTGTCCAGTGGCGCTTTCGGCCGTGCCGCAGTGCCATCAGGTGCTTCNACCGGCGAGCACGAGGCGGTGGAACTTCGTGACGGGGACGACAAGAGGTATCTGGGTAAGGGTACGCAGAAAGCGGCGGCCAACGTACACGAAGAGATCGCCCCTGCCCTGCACGGACTAAGCATCTTCGATCAGCCCGCCATCGATGCCAAGATGATCGATCTCGACGGCACCGCCAACAAGTCTCGTCTTGGCGCCA
Source organism: Gemmatimonadota bacterium (assembly GCA_002712305.1). Lineage (GTDB taxonomy): Bacteria > Latescibacterota > UBA2968 > UBA8231 > UBA8231 > UBA12574. The sequence goes on from PATE01000007.1 coordinate 21,854, forward strand.
ATGCAATCCTGGGAGTGTCCCTCGCGTGTGCCGCAGCCGCAGCTGAGGCGGCAGGTCTGCCACTGTATCGTTATCTCGGTGGCCCATCGGCACGCACCCTTCCGGTGCCGATGATGAACATCCTCAATGGTGGTGCCCACTCCGACAACAACGTGGATCTGCAGGAATTCATGGTGATGCCCGTGAGTGCGAACAGCTTCGCCGACGGCCTGCGGATGGGCACTGACGTCTTCCACCAGCTGAAAGCCGTCCTCAAGGACCGCGGCCTCAATACGGCCGTCGGGGATGAGGGAGGATTTGCGCCGGATCTCAGCTCGAATGACGACGCATTGGAGGTCATTTCTGAGGCCGTAGGCCGCGCCGGATATCAGCTGGGCGACGACATCCTGTTGGCCCTCGACGTTGCCTCAGCTGAACTGTTCGACGGGGATGCCTATACGTTCAGGTGGTCCGATGGAAAAGCTCGTACAGCGTCTCAGATGGCCGACTACTATGGCACCCTCATCGAGCGCTTTCCGATTATCTCGATCGAGGATGGAATGTCAGAGGATGACTGGGACGGCTGGAAAGAACTGACCGACCGCTTCGGTGATCGTGTACAACTGGTCGGTGATGATCTATTCGTGACCAACACAAAACGTCTGAGTCGCGGNATCAAGGACGGAATCGGCAATTCGATCCTGGTGAAGGTGAATCAGATCGGCACGCTGACCGAGACACTGGCTGCCATCGACATGGCCCACCGTGCGGGATACTCAGCTGTGATTTCGCACCGTTCGGGCGAGACCGAGGATACCATGATCGCCGACATCGCCGTGGCGACCAACGCGGGTCAGATCAAAACCGGCTCAGCGTCTCGCACCGACCGAATCGCCAAATACAACCAACTGCTGAGAATCGAGGAACGCCTCGAAGATCAGGCTCTGTATCCCGGGCGAGACGCCTTCCACCGTCTGCGCTAACCAGAGGTCTGCTCACCGCTGGGGTTGTTTCCTACGGGATTTGAAAACCAGGGGTTGGCTTATCGTCGACGTCCGAGGTCGTGTCGGGTCGGGCCTGCGTAGATTCCTGCCCCGCACGCGGTGGCGTGCTCGCCCCTTTCGGACCACGGCCAAGTTGAGCACCGACGGCAAGCAGGAATTGAGCGAGAAGAACACCCAGCAGCAGACTGGGCAATGCCTGCTGTGACAGGACCACACCGCCAGCCCCGGCGATCACCAGAGACACCTCATCGGCTTCGATGATAGCAGGATCAATGGGTCGGGGACGCCGTCCAGATCTTCGGGAGAGTCGGCGACGCTGGACGAGGGCCGCGACAATGTGGACGGTGGGACGAACGCTCGCGATGACGGCCACCACCATGCCGACCACGCGCCAATTCAACCCCTCACTCACCAGTGCAATCCCCACACACCAGCCCGCCAGAGCCGGGGCGGCGATTCGTGGCAACGCCATCCCCTTCTCAAGGACCACCAGCAGGTCGAGTCGGCGCAGCGTGGCACTGACACTCCAGAAACCTGCTACGGCGCCCAACCACAGTGGGGAAAGCCCCATCATCGCCCCGAGGCCCGAACACACCAGGGTCACGGCCGCCATCTGCACATACAGGCCGCCGGGCGCGAAGTCTTCGCGGGTGACCAGATCCATCAGCAGCCCCGTGATGGCACCACCTACCGTCGACCACAATAGCTGTTCGACGGGGCCACCGAGTTCGAAGCTCAGCTGCTGCGACAAGGGGGCCGGCAGTTGCAGCACCGCCGTGGGAGTGAACTCTCCTGCCACTGCCCATGCGGCTAACAGAAGCGCCATCGGACCGAGTAGCGATGGATCCCAAAAACCCGCTCCTGCGCCCCCGCCACGATGGGGTTGCCGGGAGGGCAGGATTGGCGCGAGCAGGCAGATGGCCGCAATCGTCAGGATGTGAAATCGACCCGGCGCCGTTCCGAATCCGGGGATGAATCGGACCGCCCAGATCAACACGGTCACAGCGACGGTGACGACGACGGCTTGAAGCAGCTCGTGCCGGATCCCGTGGAGAGTCAGCTTGCGACTAACCCGCAGTTCGAGGGAAGATCCTGCGACCAACCCGGACCAACCGGCAAAGAAAACGAAACAGAGGATCGGGACGGGTTGTAGTTCACCTCGAACCCAGTCCGGAACCCCCCAGCCGATGGCGACTCCCGAGATCGCTGCCAGTCGCGCCGGGGACGCCACCACATCAAGCAGTCCAAGAGGTCCCGCATTCCCCTTGTTGATCCAGGCACGCACAGGGATGGTCATGGCCGAAATGACAATGGCCAAACCCAGCCGCCCTACGTCCATCGAACTCATCGGTCTCCCGAACTCGTGGCGATCACTTCTCCCGTCGACAGATGACGATTCTCCAGTTGGCGGTGATCCTGCCGCCACCCGGCGAGGAAATCTTCGATCGACGCATATGCCCGTTGGAGAAGTTGGTCGAGCCAGGCCTCGTCATCACGAAGCGGATTCAAGATCGCCACCTCGTCGTCACGCGCAGGGTTCTGCGTCCACCACCGAGCCAAGCCTCTGGCCAGAGGACGCAACACCGGGGCCGACCATCGGCACAGCAGGTGCCGATCGGGCCGACGGGTTCCACCCGTCCATGCCAGGATTGGCGCCAGCCGCCGTACCCATCGAGTCGTCGATTCGGCACCTGCCAGCAACATTTCTGGCTGAGCGGCTCCCTCAAAAAAGACGGCCGTCGACCGTTGCAGGACGTCCCCTGGCGCGCCATCAACTGGAAACCTTAGGGGATTGTTCCACAATCGCTTAGGAGATGAATCCAACACCTTGCAGTCAAGACCCCACTCGATTCGTTTGTGCCATGAATCGGTGCCAGCCGGCATGGGTGACTGCATCTGAAGTTGAGCGGCCCGCTGGTCGATCTGAGGATGAACGGCCAGATCGGTGTAGACATGCAGCGACCAACCTGCGGCGAAAGCCGCCTCTGCCGGATCGCTGGCAAGTTGATGGAGGGATCGAACCAGATCAGCGGTGTGCGACTCGTGGACGGCTTCGGACAGAGCTCGGGGGCCACCGGGGAAATAGCCGATGTCTGGGCCCAGAACCCCGGCATTGAAGCTGGCCGGATCCCAGCTTACATGCGCCTCAGCTGCCAACCTGGAAAGGGCTTGCTGGGCCAGGAACAGGTGAAGGTAGGTTCCCGCCAAAGTCAATCATGCCTCAGGCGGAATGCCATCCTGCGATCGGCGCAGGATGCTGTCCCCTGAATAGAACTGCAGAGATCAGAACGGCAGATCGTCGTCCTCCGGGCCACCGCCGGCAGATCCAACTGGAGGGCCCGATGGTGCGTCCCCACCCATGGGAGGTCCCCCACCCACATCGCCACCGGGCGGAGGGACTGCGGGGCCCGGATCACCGTAGTCACCGGCGAACTGTCCGCCTCCTTCGCCCCTGCCGTCGAGCATTTGCATATCGTTGACGACGACCTCTGTGGTATAGCGCTTCTGACCACTCTGGTCATCCCAGGAACGCGTTTGCAGCCGCCCCTCGATGTAGACCTTGCTCCCCTTTTTCAGATACTGGCCGACGATTTCGGCGAGTTTGCTCCAGAACACGAGGCGATGCCACTCGGTGCGATCCTGCTTCTCACCATTTCGATCTGTCCAGGATTCGTTTGTCGCCAAATTCACATTGGCTACCGCGGCCCCATTCGGTGTATAGCGGACTTCCGGATCACCGCCCAGATTGCCGATGAGGATAACCTTGTTGACACCGCGAGCCATGCGGCCCTCCTGAGAAAGTGATGATTTCTGTTGCCGAACGAACCCATGCAAGGGGATCGACTCTGATGTTGGAGGGGGAATCTGGGCCCAGCATGACTCTGACGCAAGCCTGCTTCTAGGCAACGTGACCTGGGTCACGGCGTTTGACTTGTCCTGTGTCCTCATTACCTTTCATAGGTTTGGCGATATACGCCTCTGGCACTTCAGCTTAGCTGCGATCGTGGCAGCGGAGCTTAGCCACGATCTTCCCGGCGCGCCGGATCAGCAACTTTGGGAGGTTGAACGGCCAATAGACCATGTTGACAATCCTCGCACAGACATCCGGTGGCGGCAGCTACCTTGGTTTCGACCAGGGCAGTACCCTGCCGACGGGAGCCCTGACGTTCCTTGGCGTCGTCGAAGATGAAGTCGAGGAAGAGGAACTGCCCACCTTTGAAGAGGCCGAGGAAGATCTCGAGGACCTGCCCTTCGACACGGGCGCCGTCCGCTGATATGATATCGGATCTCGGCGACCCGCAGCCGGGTCGTTCCTTGTCTCTACGGCGCATCGCATTCGCGATCGTCGCGCTCTACCTGCTCTCATTTGCTCAGGTTTCACCAGCCGGCGCCTCCCCCATGCGTTTGAGTGCGCTCGGGGCCCAGTCCTGGCTCGTGTTCGATGTCACGAATCTGCAGCAACACCCATCCCTTGCACGCACATTTGCTCACGCCGACGTCGAGCTGTTCGATGAATGGGCCGGCGCCGTTGTTCCCATCGGAACATCTGGCGCAGTAGGTCTGTTTCTCAATCGGCCGACCCCAACCATCGGCCGCCTCAACGACTACACGGCCACAACCGGCAGTCGAGCCTTTCGATCGCTGGTCAGCACACCGTGGCTGGACGGGGTGGCTTCGATGAGACTGGGGGGATCCACCGACGTGGGCGTCGCCCTGCGGGTAGCCTATGATCGTAGCCACCGAGGTGCGGCAGAGGCCTCGACCTCTCTACGACAGGCACTGATCGGCCTCAGTTTCGGCGCCGGCAAGAGCCGAGGGCTCGATGTGACGGTGAGACTGGATCACGTGGCCTTCCGTGACCGCGATGAAGGATTCAGCGCCTCCGAAACGGACGGGACGGGGCTTGGCGTCGAGGTGCGAGGCCGCTGGCAGCTCCAGTCGGGACTCTACACGATCCCCTGGATATCCTGGGAGCAGAGCAAGGCGGGGCTTGCACCCGAATCACGAACGCTGACCGCGCTGCAGAGCGGTCTTGGAATAAACGCTCGCCCGAATGCGTCCACCCTCGTCGTGGCTGGGCTTCTGTTGGGTGTCGATGAGGAAGAGGTGATCGACGCGACAGGTGTTGTTCGTCGCCACCGCGTGGTTCAGATGCCCACTACGGTAGGTGGCATAGAAGTGCAAGCGGGGTCGATGTCGATACGTGTCGGAATCCGACATTGTGCAGGATGGGTGCAGCGGACCGCCGAGGGTGTGACGGACGAGTCATTTTCGACCCATCTGGTCTCGCATGTGGGTGTGGGATTTCGCTTTGGAGACGTTGCTGTCGATGGTTTACTGCGCAAACAGATCCTGCGTGATGGCCCGTATCTGCTGACGGGCGACGCTGATGAAGGTGGCCTGTTTACGAACCTGAGTCTGACGTATTTCCTCTTCGACTGAGCTTTCCTGCGTTGATGGGCCCACCCATCGGCGCGGCGGGTTGTCCATCATTCATCATTCTCGTCATCCCACTCTTCATCATCGTCGTATTCGTCGTCGTCATCAACGTCGACGCCCGGGTCGTCGTCTCCATCTGATGAATCCAGCGGTTCGTAACTCCTGCAGCCGACGCTCCAGATCACGGATCGTGCGGCGCTGAGCTGCGACCAGTGAGTTTGTGTTCTCGAGACGAGCGCCCAACACACGGATGACGTTCTCCAAGACCTTGGCCGCCATATCGCGATTCCCACCGAACATCAGCGTCAGATCCGAATTCCGCAGCACAAGAGCTGTCGATCTGTCGCCGGCCACCACATCGGCTGATCGTGGCTGTCCGGTAAGAAGTCCCATCTCCCCCATAGGGTTTGGCCAGGTCGCACACGAGCCAGTTCCTTGCCGTCTTCGCCAAGAACCAGCATCATGCCTCGCAGCACGAGCAGCATCTCATCACTGGCATCACCACGCTTGTACACGTCTTCGCCGGCGGCGTAACTCTTGAAGCGACAGATTTTTAGCAGACGCTGCACGTCGGTATGGTCAAAGCCTGAGAAGATCTCAATCTTCTGGATCACTTTGACCAAGTGGTGTTGACGCTCGTTCACTGAATACCCGGCATTGTTTTGAGACAGGAGTGAAATCGAAGGCCAATCACGTCGATATTGTATTATGGATGACAGAGGTCATCTCTCCATGCTCTGAACGGTTTTCAACGACCGTTCGCACTAAAAAAGGCCCGACTGCAGTGACAGAAACCGCCCAGGACTTCAGCCTGCTCTTCGTCGATGACGAAGTCGATTTCCTGGAGACCATCGAGGAGTTCTTCGGCGACCTTGGCTATACCGTCTACACCGCCCGCGATGGCCAGGAGGCGCTGCTCCGTGTCAAGGAACATCTACCACGCACGGTGTTCCTCGACATCCATGCCCCATATGGATGGTACCGAGACGCTGCGACTTATCCGAGAGATCGACGAGGATATTCAGGTCATCGTCGTTTCCGGGTATGCGTCGGAGGACTTGGCCCGCGATCTCCTGAAACACGGTGCCTGCGATTTCTTTCAGAAGCTGGTAGATCTTCTGCGACTACAAGAGACTGTGGAACGACTGCGCACCCTCCGCGAGATATAGGGACAACCGCCGAAACGACTCCTCTCGCCGAGCACAGAAACGTGCGTAAGTGGTTTCCAGGCGTGAATTTACTTGACGCGGCCGGTGCCTCTGTCTATCCTTTAATACAGTAGAATCTGAGGTGTTCAGCGACGGTGTTCAGCGGCCGTCGAGTCGCCATCCCGCACTCCCCGTTCGGGACCTCTACACCGCCTCTGATCCTCCACTTCCCTGCAGTTCCCCAGCGACAATTTCGTCGCCCTTGTCCTCGTGTCTTCGATCAAAACGACGGTGTAGTCCGTATCGAACCGTTTCGATGTGGGTGATCACCGCTTATGAAGAACCGGGGTTGCCACGACATGTCTTCTCCTTCACCTGTGGTCGTTCTCGATATCGGCGCGTCGAAGATTCAGTGCCTTGTTGGCGAATCTGAGACAACCGGTGATCTGAAAATCCTTGGCGTCGGCGAGTCAGTCTGCCGCGGCATCCGTCGCAGTGCGGTGATCGACATGCCAAAGGTCGTGGAATCGATTCGTGCTGCCGTCGGCGAGGCCGAGCGTGCGGCAGGTCTGCGCATTACGGGTGCCTATGTCGGTATCGCCGGCAGCGACGTGAGCGCTCACACCAGTCGAAGTGCTGTTGCCATTTCCGGCACGTCGGAGCCCATCGACGAGCGCGATGTGCAAAGGGCTCTCGCCGCCGCTGAGCAAGCTGCTCCGCCGGCGGACGCGCTTGTGCTGCATCGTTTTGTGCAGAGTTATGCGGTCGATGGTGAACCCGTGCAGAATCCCCTCTGGCTTCACGGTCACAAGCTCGAAGTACAGACGCTGAGCGCCACTGCGTCGAACCACGCCTGCACCACACTCCAGCGTGCTGCCGAAGAAGCAGGTGTCGGCATTGCCGGTTTCTTCATCGAGAGTGTAGCCACCGCTTCTGCCCTGCTCAGCACCGATGAGCGCGAAATGGGTGTCGGTGTCGTCGATCTGGGTGCAGGAACGACGGATCTGGCCCTGTTCCATGGAAGTCTTCGCCACATGGCCGAGATTCCCTTCGCCGGGCAGGATATCACCCGAGACCTGTCGCTGGTACTGAACATATCACCGCGCGAAGCCGAACAACTGAAGTGTGAGCATGGTGGAGTCTGCATGGGTGCCGACGACGAGGGAGACGAGACGGTCACCTTCAATACGACGTCAGGTCGATCCCATACCATCCTGCGCCAGCAGGTGGACGAGATCATCGAGGCACGACAGCAGGAAATCTTCGAATTCCTATGTGAAGAGATCGAGCGCAGTGGTTACGGCCATCTGTTGGCGGCGGGGCTCATATTTACCGGCGGCGGAGCTCTACTGCGCAATGTTGACCAACTGGGTGAGGAAGTGCTGGGCCTGCCCGTTCGTCTGGGCGTCGCCACAGATGTGGTTGCGGTGGAACCGGTTCAGGACCCGCGTTTTGCCACTTCCATCGGTCTGCTGCGTTTCGCCACCGAGACGCCTGCCGAGTTTGGGGCACCCACCCTCGATGCAGGTCCGCAACGCTCAGGGATCATGGAGCGCGTCGTTCGGCTCTTCAGCTTTCTGTAAGCGACTGTGCCCGCTGTCCGCCCCTGCGAGACGGTGCCGTTGCGTTGACGCTTTCAGACGGCAGGGGTATATTGGCCGGTCTGTTTCAGCAGGCATCCGACGACGCCACCCTAGCTCAGTTGGTAGAGCAACTCACTCGTAATGAGTAGGTCGCCGGTTCGACTCCGGCGGGTGGCTCCAGTAAAAACAAGGGGTTACGAGATTTTCGTGAATCTCGTAACCCCTTTCTTCTTAGCGTTTCGTCCATTTCTCGTCCACTTAACTGGGAGTGAGGCTTTTCCCGATGAGTTTCACTCGATTCGCATAAGTACCTCATGACGGTACTTCGTGGAGAAATTTGATGCACTTGGATTTGGTTGCCATGTTACGAGAGAATATGGAAATGGCCCTTTTCGTCATCATTGGCGTGGGCTATCTAATTGGCCGGATAGGAGGTTGGGGTGTGCAACTTGGATCCTCGATTGGGGTTCTTTTTGCTGCGTTGTATTTCGGCCATTTAGGCTTCACAATGTCACCGCTGGTTGGAACTGTGGGCTTTGTGTTTTTCATCTATTCTGTCGGTTATCAGGCAGGGCCACATTTTTTCCACACGTTTCGAGAAGACGGAGTTCGTTATATCCAAATTGGAATGGTGATTGCCCTTACTGCGTTCGGAACAACATTACTTGGCTCCAAGGTATTTTCCTTGGACCAGGGATATTCGGCAGGAGTTATGGCAGGTGGATTGACTTCCACTCCTACTTTGGCTGCAGCTCAAACGGCAGTCGCCTCGGGAATGGCGAATATAGATGATGGGATGACCGTAGAAGAAGTCGATGGAAACATAGCGGTAGGTTATGCTGTAACCTATGTATTTGGGTTAATTGGACTCATTCTTTTCCTTCAATTTGTTCCGCGATTTCTTGGATTCGATCTTCATCAAGAGTCGCTTTCCTTTGCCGAGAGTATGAAAACGGTGTCAAAGGATGCGGATGATGAATTGGGATTGGGAATCAAGGGCGAGCCCAGTATTCGGACGTATGAGGTCACCAAAGCCGACGCTATCGGAAAAAGTCTCTTGGACCTCAAGTTTCTCCAGACAACAGGCGCCGTTATTGCAAGATTGCGTAGAGGTTCGGAAGAGGTCAGTCTTGGAGATCAAACTGTTCTAAGAGAGGGTGATAAGGCATTAGTTTTAGGATACAATGAAAATCATGTAAAATCGGGCAACATCCTTGGCGTTGAGGTGACCGACGACGTTTTAGATCGGACTCCTTTCAGAACACACAGGGTTGTGGTAAGCAATGAGAACGCTGCGAATAAGACACTTCGTGAAATTGGAGTAACAAACAGCTTTGCCTGTGTCACACATAGTGTGAACCGTGGTGGTGTCTATCTTCCCGTCTCTCTCGATATGACAATTGAGAGAGGGGATCAACTCACGGTATCGGGCCCTCAGGAAAACCTTGATCGTCTAGTTCCGCATCTAGGACAGAAGGAACCACCGGTCCACGAAACAGATCTGTTAACATTTGCTTTCGGTATCGTAGCTGGCTTGTTCGTGGGAAAAATGACGGTGGATGTCGGCATTCCATTAGGTATCGGATCCGCCGGAGGCCTCCTGGTCGCTGGATTGATAGTAGGCTGGGCACGCGGAATAAATCCTATGTTTGGAAGAGTTCCCGCCGCAGCTCGTTTCATCCTTATGGAGTTGGGCCTACTGCTATTCCTGGCGGGCGTTGGACTCCGTGCCGGTTCGGGGCTTGTGGAAGGCATAGTCTCTGCCGGCCCGGCACTTTTTGTTTGCGGAGTATTTGTCACCCTTGTGCCTGCCACAGCTGGAGTTCTCTACGGGAAGTATGTACTGAAAATGAACCCCGCGGTACTACTGGGCGCTATGTGTGGAGGTCTCACGAGCACTCCGGCACTGGGAGTGATCACAAAACAGGCCAGGAGTGATATTCCAGCAATGGGTTATGTCGGTGTATATGCATTCGCCAACATCATTTTGACTGTAGCCGGTCAACTAATCATGATGGTGTAAGGCCATGCCTTAGCCGCACCTCACGCTGGGCAGGCCGCGAAAGTCTCGTCCACTCGACATCAGGTGACTAGATATCGATGCCGTGTCGGTCGACCTTCTCGCGGATTCCATTCCGCTGATCGAGAGCGACTTGACCTCAAAGGGAGCAATCTACCGGGCCCTGCACCTCCCCACGCCATAACCGGGCAAAGCGTAAGAGCGTGTTCCCGTGCTCTTGCGAGGTCTATTCCGCGAAATCGATGAAGGTGGGAAAGTGGTCGGTGGTACCCGAGTTCACCGCCTTACAGAGGTGACCGTTGGCGTTTGGAGCAGGGATTACCGGGATCCGGGGCGGATAGGCGCGATTATGGTGAGTCTGGTGCCTGCCTGGCAAGCAGAATGTGACGCACGTCGCCAGTCGATGGCCCTTGGGC
>PATE01000008.1 GCA_002712305.1 Gemmatimonadota bacterium
CTGGCGCAAATGACATCCAGGAGTCGATCGTGAGATCGCTCGAGCGCCTCGAAGTAGGATTCCACAACGTCAGTCTAAGCAGGACGTCGGCAGCCTCCTGGGGCTCGGCTAGTTGCCTCCGACAGCGACTGCCTGGCTGGGCGGTTCATACTCGGAAAGGGCCGCCGCGACTTCGGCGACGATCTGAGAACCGATGTCGGCCAGTGCTGAGTCGTAGAGCTCCCACTTGCCCTTCAGCAAGCTGCGAGTGTCAAAATGACTTGTGTCGAGACTCGTGTATTTACCGTCCTCCATGCGACGATAGAGCTTTCCTGGCGGGACGCCATCAAAGTTGTCCCAGTTCACGTAGAAGACCGAATCCTTGCTCTTGCTTTTCAGCTCTGCGCCGTGCAGGACTTCACCCGTCGCTGTGTCGAGCAGTTGAAAGACGAACGTGCAGGTTGCGGTCCTGCGTTTGCTTCTCTCCTTATAGGTATAGGCCTTCTTGGAGACGCGCCGCTTCTTCTTCTTGCCCTCGCTGTTGGTGTAGCTCTGCTTTTTTGTCGTATACGCCTTCTTCTCTTTCTTGCTCCCGGTGTCATTTGTGAACACCTGCGTGAATCTGCCCATGAGAAGGACTGGATATCCGGCGGCGTGCGCCGCTTCCAGTGCGTCGGCACCGGTCACAGCCAGTGGATCGAGCCCGGCGCTGCTCAGCCCTCCCACAAAACTCGTCTGATCCACGAACTGGACGTAGGGAGGAGTAGCGGTCTGTAACCCCTGGGCGACGGACGTGTACAGGTCCTCCCGTAACGCATTGCGATCCTCTTTGTCGACTCGCAGGTCGGCCCAGGCACTACCCAGTCGTCCAAGGATGCCTCCGTCCTCGTCCGTGGTTGTTTGTTCGTCAGCCAGAGGTAGTGGCTTGAACAGATACAAGGCCACAGGAAAGGCCCCCTTTTCGACGGCGTCCGCCAGGAGCTGCTCACTGTCGCGGAAGTTCGGTACGAGCTCGAGAGCAGAATCAAACCCCCGGTAGGCTTCGATGAAGGCGCCCTGTTCCATGCGTTCGTTCGCCTCGGCATAGAAGGAGTCCGCCTCCTTCTCCAACTCGCCAGGGACAAGAAACCGGGATATAGCCGGCAAACTCGCCAGCTGGGCGCCGGCAACGGTGGCATCTCCCCCCTTGCTCGATGCCGTCATTCCTGCTGCGATTGTGTTGAGTTGCCAGTATGCCACAAGGGCCGGATCGTCCCGCAGGAACAAGCGGTCCTTGTTTGCGACGATCTCGGCTGGCTTCAGGCGTCGATTCCAGATGCGAAGGTCAGCGACGGTACCGCGGAAAGTTGCACCGCTGCCCGCCGGATTCCGACCGACATAGTAGCCACTGTCCATGGGCAACTGTTCCAGACCACCTCGGTAACCATCGTCGTCGCGCTTCTTCCCATCGAGCACGACACGCATCTTCTTGTCACCCCCGAGCAGAATCGCGATGTGGTGCCAGCGGTTGAGTTCGAGGGCGTCCTTCACCCTGACTTCGTGTTTCTTGCCGTCCGCATCTCGAAGGGTGATCTCCAGGTGATTGTCGTCCTTGTCATTGTGGAGCCTGACATTGGTTTCCTTCACGCCGAATAACAGAACGGGCGCATTGTTGAACTGTTCCCACCGAACCCAGATCTCCAGCGTCGCTTCCGACAGCCCCGTCAAGGCTGCTGCCGGCAATGTGACCATGTCTCCTTGCTCGTTGAAGGACAGGACATCCATGGTGAGATCCGGCGTCGCCAGGCTCGGCCGAGCGAGGCAGAACACTACGGCGAGCATCGATATCGTGATTCTCATGTCGTTATCTTCCCGAGAACCAAGCGATTCATCTTCCCGAGAACCGAGCGATTCGCGAGCTCCTCTTAGGGACGTTGGAGGCAAAGTGGGCTCGACGATCGTGGACCGCCGAGCCCTGCCACCTTCTACTGACTGTGTGGATCAGTACCAGAGATGGCTCACGTGTAGCCCCACGGAGATATTCGTTGAACTGACCTCAATCTTTTCGCCCAAGAGGCTGGCGTCGTCACTCGGATTACCCCAGCCCAGATCCACACCGGCCGCCCAGTTGGGCTTGAACTCGTAGCCCCCACCGACGGAAATACCCATGCCACTCATGCGGTTGCCGTCGTTGCCATCATCCCAGCCAGACACACCGATCGTGACGTCGATAAAGGGGGAGGGTCCATCTGCGTTGAAGAAATACGTCAGACCAATGCCCCCGACGCTTAACGCCAGCGATTCATCCTTGTTCGTCAGGATGGACTCGCCACTGGAGATTCCAAGATTGTCCGTCCATGCGACGATCAACTGTTCGTTGAAGCCATAGCCGATCTTGACGTTTGTGGCGAAGGCCGGGCCACTGGCATCGACTTCTTCCGTTTCACCCAGGAAAGAGAACTCCTGACTGGCACTCTGAAATCCGCCGCCAAGACCAATTTCGAGGGTGAATCCCTTTCGACTGCCATCGAAGGCCTGAGCCGGGTCGGTCCAGGCAACAGCGCTTAGAAGCAGTGCGATGGGTAGAATGGTTCGTCTCATCTTTCACTTCTCCTGGTGCGTGATGGAATCGGTGAAACGCCAGCCACCGGGAGGAGCGGCTGCGACGCGAGCGATGGCCGGCGACCACCGACGTGGATGGGAAGGCGCGTTGGGTGGATGAAGTGTATAAAGCTTTTACAGAAAGGGGAAGAGGCCATGGCAGGACGGAACGGAAAATTCAGGNTGTCGCTGATCCACAAGATCTTGGGTCACACANAGGCACTCATNAGAGACGGCCACTTGAGTTTGGCAGAGCCAAAGGAGNTCTACCTGACCGGACTCGAAGCGGAGCTTCGCAAGTTGTCGACAACGGAGTTGATGGAAAATGAGGAGGCAATGAGATGAGCACAGCCGCCTTGGGGACCGCTGTGGTAGGCTTCGGCCAAGGAGAGCACCAACATGAGCAATTCCAAGACGCAGAGCCAGACAAAGTCTTCTGATCAGTAGGCGCCAATCCGGCTTGGATGGTGAGCAGCAACTGCGCCGCATCGAGATCCTCGGTCTGTAGTTCACCACTCGAGAACCCGTTGGGCACGCGTCTTGCGGCAACATCACCTTCGTGGGTTGTCGTTTTCTGTTGGCGATCTTCGGCCGCGGGTTGCTCTTCGCCCAACTCATGCCGTGACGGACACAGGCGTGGACGTCGATGTGTGCGGCGTCGAGACGGTGCGCTACCAGATGGTCAGCGATCTGCTCTTGATGCAGGAACGTTCGGATCGAAGCGGCACCGTATTGCTCCACGCGGGCCACCTCCCAGTGCAGGCTCTGGACGCCATGAGCGAAGGCCTGCTGAACCGCATTCTGCACACCCAGGGCCAGATAGGTCTCGGGCCGTTCCTCGTTCACCTGTCGCACGTGGTGACGGAGATGACGCCGCACACCAGGCGTCGGCACCTTCCCCTTCCACTCGAGGCAGGCTGCTTCGATGGCCGCCAGGAATTGCCCCTGCGTGGCCAACGGTTCGCCGTCGGTGAGACGGATCTGGACACGACGCCACAGTTCGGCGCACGCACGTGCGTCGATCCCCGACCCCGTCGACGGACTCGTGACGGTCATAGGCTGAATACGGGGAGGGCGTGGTTGTCGGAGTGGGGGTAGCGACTTCGGGGACCACCAATAGCGCGGTGAACGCCGAAACTGGCCAGTGACTTTACTCGCGCTGCATCATCTGCCACGCCCGTCCTGGCGCCTCCACCCGGAAGGTCTCGACGTTCCCATTGTCCTGCAGCGTGACATAGGCAGTGCGCCCGTCCGGCCCCCCAAAGGCGATGTTGCTCGGCTGTGTGCCCGTCAGTTCGATCTCCAGCAACACCTCCCCTGCAGGTGACACCTTTGTCACCTTGGCCGAACCATGGCGCGTGATGTAGAGATTGCCCTCGACGTCGCAGCGCATGCCGTCCATGCCACCCTCTTCGAACTCTATAAGCAGCCGCTTGTTGCTGATCTGTCCAGCAGGCGACAGATCGAAGACCCACACCTTGCGCTGTATACTCTCGTTCACATAGAGACGCGTCTCGTCAGGGCTCAACTCCACGCCATTCGTCGTACCCATGTTCGATGCCAATCGCTGCACCTCGCCCTGGGGGCTGATGCGCCAGAGCTGGCCGGTTCCTTCGCGCCAGTTTGGATCTGAAGCGTAGAGGACGTCGTCGCTGGCGATGGCCAGATCGTTCGGCTGATTCATCTCCGCCTCGTGGGCAAACACAGAGATCTCGCGTGTCTCCATGTCGACACGCAGCACATTGTGCCGCATGTAGTCGGCGATCAGCATGTTGCCGGCACGATCGAAGCGAATGCCATTGCCGATGCTGCCCTGCGGCAGCTCGACGAACAGACTCGCCGTTCCATCGGCATCCGCCACACCGATGGTCCCCTGCGTTTCGAAGTTGACCGCATAGAGGCGGCCTTCCGCATCGACGGCAGGCCCCTCAATGCCCTGCGGAAAGCCACCCGCCTCGGTGAGAATCTTCGCCACATAGGGTTCGTCACCCTCTTGAGCCGGGCCCTCCGACCCACCCATGAACTCCTGCAGCACGTCCAGTGCCTGTGTCCGTCTGAGGAAGCTGGCCCAGAAGATGGGCGGCGAATTGAAGTTGTCATCCATCAGGCCCATATCGGCGCCGCGCTCCAGCAGTCGCCGGACAGCGGCGGCCTGGTCCGCATAGATGGCCTTGTGCAGGGCACCCACACCTCCTCGTTCGGCCGAGAAGCTGTCAAAGAAACCCTGCGGCTGACTGTCGATGGCGGCCCCCTTGTCGAGGAGCCAGTCGATAGCCTCCACGTTCCCCGCATAGGCCGCATAGCTAAGACTCAGATCGAGCAGATGCTGGTCGGAGGGCTCGTCGGGCATCTTCGGTCGGAATTGGGTATTCGCAGAGGGCAACATCGAGCCATCTGCGTCGAAGAACGAAGCCAGCGCCGTCACGTCGCCCACGGCCGCTGTGAAGGGCAGGTCCACCTCGATCCCACCGGCGACCAGGATCCGAGCCATGTTGAAGTGATTCGCCCCAAGTCCTTCGAACCACCTTGGCTCACCGACCAGCGCATTCCACATACTCTCCGGTCCTGCGGTGGCTCCTGCGTCGAGAGCCATGCGGATGAGGTCGTCTGCTCCATCGAGCCAGAGCAACTGTGACGAGGTCATGACCGACTGCAGGACCCCCGTCGAGTCGGCCGTCAGCGCCGAGGCGTCGGCGCCATGGCTGTAGAGGATGCGAGCCAGTTCGGCCACATTCGACGGCAG
This sequence comes from Gemmatimonadota bacterium, assembly GCA_002712305.1. GTDB lineage: Bacteria > Latescibacterota > UBA2968 > UBA8231 > UBA8231 > UBA12574. The sequence goes on from PATE01000008.1 coordinate 5,303, forward strand.
CGGAGCCCGGTCGGAACCGGCCAGCACGTGCAGAAGGCGTGCTCCGCGAAGTTGGGGCAGCGGAAACAGCTCGTGATCGTATCCCGCGGCATTCACCACCCCCGGCGCCGCACTCAGCAGCGAGTCGAGTCCCGACACATCACCCGCGTCGATGAGGGCGACCGCTTCCTCGAAAGCAGGATGCTGTGCGGGATATCCTGCCCACGCTTCGGGCGGCAAATCATCTCCGGCCCGGGGAACCCCCACGGCGACGATCTCCGCAGGCTGATCGTTTCCACCGATGGAGGCGGCGATATACTGACGGCCATCAGCCATGAACGAGAACAGACCACCATAGGTGTTGTCTGGAAGTGGCAGTTCGGCCACGTGGGCGCCCGTCTCCTTGTCGAGTGCGAAGAGACTGGCGTCGCGCTGCACAAAGTAGGGACCGCCCACGGGGTTGAAGCTACGTGGGTCCTCCAGGGTCACGAAGAGCAGATCCGGTGTTACGAGCGGAAAAGATCGCGTAGGCCAACCCAGCGTTTTCGGCAGATCCTCCACATCCGCCAGGGCCGGATGATTGACGGGACCCGTCCCCATGGGGCGCATCCACAGCTGTTCTCCCGTGGTCATGTCGATAGCCGTGAACCGTCCATAGGGCGGCGTGGTCAGCGGCAAGCCGTCGAGAAAACCGAAGAACTGTGCCCGCCCCCCGAAAGCAGAGAAAGCCTCTGCATCGTCGACGGGGATCAGAAACGTGGCATCCGGTCGGGTCTTTGAGCCGATGAACAGCACACCCGTCGTGGGATCGACGGCCCCGCCGACCCAGTCGGCCCCACCCAGTTCGCCCGGCATCTGCACCGACCCTCCCAGAGAGGGCGGTGTGTAGAGCGGCCCCGTGCGTCGATCTCCCAACTCTTGCAGAGCCTGCTCACGAAGCTCGGGGGTGAAGTCGATGAGGTCGTCCACCGTGAAACCCTGTCGATCGTAGGGTGCCGGTCGCGTCGGATGCGGCTGCGTCGGCGACGTAACCTCCCCCTCGACGTCGGAGGCGGGTGCGGGGCGCTCTTCGATCGGCCAGATCGGCTCACCCGTGATGCGATCGAAGACATAGGCGTAGGACTGCTTCGTTACCTGCACCACGATCTTGCGGGGCTCGCCGTCGATGGTCACGTCGAGCAGGATCGGCGCCGCTGGTGGGTCGTAATTCCACAACGTGTGATGGATCAGCTGATAGTGCCAGATATACTCCCCCGTGCGCGCATCGACGGCGACGAGACAATCCGAAAACAGATTCTCGCCGGGTCGTTCGCCGCCATAGCGGTCATGACTGACCGAACTAACCGGCAGATACGCATACCCCAACTCGGGGTCGGCGCTAATCGTCCCCCACACATTCGCCGCACCAAAGTGCGACCACGAGGTTCCCTCCCATTGGTCCCAGCCGATCTCCCCCGGCTGCGGAATCGTATGGAATCGCCACAACTGCTCACCGGTGCTTACGTCGTAAGCCCGCACATCGCCCGGAGACACGTAGCGGAAGGGCGACTCCCCGTTGTGCCAATCAAGGATGATCGATCCCACGATCGCCACATCCCCCACGATTGTCGGGGGCGATGCCAGACCGAAGCGGTCTTTGATCACCGAGGCGCGCAGGCCCGTCGTCAGATCCACACGACCATTCGCGCCAAAGGACGCGTCGGGCAGACCTGTCTTGGCGTCCAGCGAATAGAGTGTGTCGGACCACGTACCAAACAGAATCCGCGCATTGCCCGCGTCATCGGACCAGTAGCCGACACCCCGATTGAGAAACTGACCCGTCGAGTTGTCGTGGCGGTCATTCGTGTCGAAACGCCACAGTTCCTCGCCCGACGTTGCATCGAGGGCGAGGGCAATCCCGAATGGGGTGAGGGTGTACATGACCCCGTCGATGACGAGGGGGGTTCCCTTGTAGTTGTCGATCTCGAAGTCGGGCTCATCTTCCACGATCTGCGCATCCGGCAATCGATAGCGCCAGAGGATGCGCAGACTGTCCACGTTGCCACGATGAATCTGGTCGAAGGGCACATACCGCGTGCTGGCCGGATCTGACGCCCAATGACCCCAGTCGGCGGCGGTCTCGTTCAACGACACGAGAACGGTGATCAGTGCAAGGGGCAGAAGGGTTGGGCGGAGACGTCGAGACATGAGGTTCCTTCAGTGGATTCGTGACTCGCCCTCGGCCGTGCCGGCAAAGGGTCGGCGCATGCCCGAGGTGGGTGAGTCAGAAAAAGGTGATGGCTTGTGCCTTGCTCAGATACGGCCGCCGTGTGGACAGAGTCAACCCTATTTGACCGTCGCCTCTCGATGATCTTGTCTGCAACGGTGATCCCGCTCCGGGCTGGACCGCTACGCCTTTGTGAGAATCCCCCCTCGCCATCGAAACGCCGCATGAAGCCTGAAGAACTACTTACCCACGCGAACACGACGGTGATCTTCCTTGTCGCCGTCGCGGTAGAAGGTGGCTTGTTTGTGGTTGCCCTCATCCTGGGGGCGGTGCTCGATGTGAATCCCACGGCACGACTGGCCGGCGCACACTGGAGTTCAGTCGCGTGGGGGGTCGCCGCGGGTCTCCCTCCGGCTTTGGCCGTGATGCTGGCCCTGTACCGGCGGTCAGAATTCGCCTGGCGTTTGCTTGAAGGTGCTCGGGAGCCCATCAAGGGTCTGCTGCAACTGGCGCCCTGGCAGTTGGCCGTCTTGGCGATGGTTGCAGGCCTGACAGAAGAGGCACTGTTTCGCGGCGTCCTGCAGATCGCCACCACTGATGCGCTGAGTGCGTGGCTGAATCATCCAAGTGCCGACGTCTGTGGCATCGGTGTGGGCGCGCTGCTGTTTGGTTTTGCCCATCCGGTGAGCCGCGCCTACGTGGTGGTGGGGGCGCTGTTCGGTGTGTGGATGGGTGTACTATTGCTCCTGGATGGGAATCTTCTGGCGCCGATGGTCGCCCACGCAGCCTACGACCTGATGCTCATGCTCTATCTGAAGAGAACCTGGTAGCCCTTGTGCCGGTTCCATACTCTTAGGCCAGACACAAACCCTCTGCAGGAGAGCACCTGTGAGTGACGATCTCACCCCCGCCGGCAAGTGGCTGGCAGACTCCCGATCCACCCACTTCGATCGACACACCGCTGCTGTCGAAGTGGCTCACGACGAGTCGCTCGACCCCGGCCCCGGCGACTTCTCGATCTCCCTCTGGCTGAATACCGAATCCCAGTTGGACGACGTCCTCGGTGATCTGGTCAGCAAGTATGATCCAGCCCAGAGGAAGGGATTCAATCTCGGCTTCCACGACGGGCCGGGTGTGACGTCGACCCACTCCAACAGCAGGCACCTGTATTTCGGCATGGACGATGGGGCCGGTGACGAGCAGTGGACGGAGGTCGGCCGGCCGGGAAACAGTGTGAAGGTGGCCGGTCTGGCCGTGTGGAACGGCGATCTCTACACGGGTTCCTACGAAGCCGGTGAAGGCGAGACGGGGCACGTCTATCGCTACGCGGGGGGCAGCCAGTGGGAGGATCTCGGGAGCCCCGACGTGTGCAACACGGTCATGTCACTCGCCGTGCTTGGCGACGAGTTGTACGTCGGTACGGGTCACTACCGCGGACAGGGATCATCCCTCGAGCCCTCACCAAACTGGCAGCCCGGTGGAAGGGTCTATCGCTACGCAGGTGGCAGCACATGGGAAGACTGTGGCAAGATCTCGACAGCCGGTCTCTATGACCTCGACGTATACAGCGATTGGGTACAGAGCCTGCAGGGATGGACGAAGGACGACGTGGATACGGCGGGGAATCTGACCGTCTTCGACGGTAAGTTGTACGCCATGCCCTATTACCACCGGGGGGTCTATCGGTATGACGGGGGTACGACCTGGACCCATTGTGGTGATCCGGGGTGCCGCTTGATGTCGATGGGGCTTTTTGATGGCCATCTGATCGGCGCAGGGAACGAGGGTAGCGGTCACGGCGGCGTCTACACGTATGAAGGTGGAGACAAGTGGTCCCACGCCGGTTACCAGGAAGGCGTAAATCAGGTCTACTCCTTCGCCGCCTACGAGGGTTCGTTGTACACCGGTACGTGGCCCGAGGCGAAGGTCTATCGCTGGGACGGGGAGCAGCACTGGGAAGACTGCGGTCAGTTGGGTGACGAAAAGGAAGTCATGGCCATGGCCGTGTACAATGGCACCCTCTACGCGGGCACGCTGCCGCTGGGCCAGGTATATCGCTACGAGGGTGGCACCCGGTGGACGATGTCGAAGCGACTGGACATGACACCAGATGTCACCTACCGCCGCGTATGGTCGATGGCCGTCTTCCAGGGAAAGCTGTTCTGCGGCACCCTTCCCTCTGGCAAGGTGTATGCATTGGAGGCGGGCAAGAGCGTAACGTACGACGTGGCGTTGAAAGCGGGGTGGCGGCACGTGGCCGGCGTTCGACGTGGAGACCGGCTGGAACTGTTCGTCGACGGAGAGTTGGTGCGCTGGTCCTCTGATCTGGGCGATCGAGCCTGGGACATTTCGAACGATCAGCCTCTGCGCATCGGCAAGGGGCCTCACGATCTGTTCAAGGGCAAGATGTATGATGTACAACTGCACCGGCGAGCTCTGAGCGCCGATGAAGTGCGACAGAGGTTTCAGGCAGGGCACCACGAGTGAAGACACATACGTCGAGGAAGTGATGTCTGAGTGAAGCCGATGGGTGGCGGATGAAACTCGAGAGCATCAACTGGAAGAAGGTGACCGCCTCTATGGCGGCCTTCATGGTGCTCCCCGTCTGCCTGGCCACGATCGCATGGATCCTTGAGTCCGAGACTCGGTTCCTCAGCCATCGAAGGTGACCTTCGTCCCGACCCGAGCATCGCTCTCGGCGCCCACGAGGTGACGGTCGTGGAAATGGCGTCGGCCTACGGCACCCTGGCCGCATCGGGCATCCGTGTCGAGCCCACCCTCGTCGACCGAATCACCAACACGGAAAACCGGACGCTCTTCGACCACCGGCCTTCGGTTCGCCAGGTGGTCTCGCCCACAAAGGCCTTCGAAGTGGTGCAGATCATGCGACAGGTCGTGAACCGCGGTGCCGGGCGTCGCGTCCGTGCCATGGGCTTCGATCGTCCTGTAGCGGGGAAGACGGGCACGACGAATGACAACACCGATGCCTGGTTCTCAGGCTTCACACCCGAACTGGTCGCCAGCGTATGGGTTGGATTTGATGATCGCAAGCGACACCGGCTAGTCGATCAGAACGGTGTGCAGATCACCGGCTCAAGCGGCGCCGCACCGATCTGGACCACCTTCATGCATCAGGCCGTCGCCGAGGCGCCACCGGCTGAATTCAGCATGCCCGCAGGTATGAGTCAGCAGGAGATTGAGCCCACGACGGGGCTGGCCGCTCGGATTCTACCCGACTCCCTCAACCTGACCCATCGTCCCGTGAGGTTGGCACTCGTCGATACGGTGCGTGCAAACACCTGGGAGGACGTACGACGATTCGAAGAGCAGAGCGGCCGTCCCCTCATCGACAGTGTGCTTGAGCGTGCTCGCCCTGTCTTGTTGACTCCCTGAGGTCTGAACACCTCTCAGCCACTCAGCCTTCGGACAGAAGCGGATCGTCGGGGGCCAGTTCTTTGAGTCGAGTAGCCAGCGCATCGACACGCTGATGGAGTTTCTCGATGTCGCCATTCATGCCGAAGACACGTTCGTAGAGCGTCTTGCAGAGATTGATCAACAACCGGGCACCCACGTCCGGATCATTCTCGGCCAGGTCTTGAAGCAAGGCGCGTGAGATCGCCAGGACATCGGCCTTCTCTTCAACGACAACACGCGAACTGCGTGACAGGCCGGTGAGAACGCCCATTTCACCGATGATCCGAACGGGCTTCAGATCGGCCAGCTTGGTTCCATCGGCAGACTCGAGACGCAACCTGCCCCCAAGCAGCAGATAAAGATCTTCATCGACGGTGAGGGGATTGCACAGCGTGACGCCGGGTTCGAGGTCCAGCCGCTGGGCGGCCTCGCGTAGTTGCTCAATCTGCTGGTATTCGATCCCGTTGAACAATGCGAGATTCATAAGGTCTTTGGTGACCAGCAGATCATCCATCGTCTTTCTCTCCGGTTGAATCGTAGCGACACATTCAATAACGTCTCCAAACTTATGGTTGTGCGTTCACTTCACAAGAAGACGCCTTCCTATGGGCATGACAGAAGAAGAGAAATTTCGCTTTGATCTGACCGGTTACCTCATTCGACCGGCGATCCTGACACCTGAGCAGATCGCTGACATCGTCGAGCAGATCGACCGGATCAAGCACGATCCAGATTCACTTCCGCCCGCAGAGCGAAACGTACCGGGCGGTGCGTCGAGTCTCCTCATCGACCATCCCAAGGTAACTGAGGTACTTCACGAGATCATCGGTCCCAATGTTCGTCTCGAAGGCACCTTCTGTGTCTGGCGGCAGAAAGGTGAATGGGCCGGTGACCTGCACGGCGGAGGGCCGCAGCAGATCGATCCCATCTTCGGCTACCGATGCGCCCACGGACGGATTCATGCGGGCATGGTGCGTGTTGTGTTTGAGTTGACGGATGTCTCCAAGCAGGACGGGGCGACCCACTTCATCCCCGGCAGTCACAAGGCCAACTTCCCCATGCACCCCGACCATATGTCGCTCGAACCAGGGGAACGGTCGGAGTTTCTGACCTCGTACGAATGTCCGGCGGGCAGCGCCATCTTCTTCACCGAGAATCTGTGCCACGCCGGACCTCATTGGCAGCGAGATACACCGAGAGTCGCCGTGCTCAACGCCTATACCCATCTGGCGACCCACTGGCACCGACCCACCATCGCAGCTGAAATCATGGCCGGGCTGGCACGCGAGAAACAGGCCTGGTTTCGTGAACCATGGATCGCAGACTTCCGCACGTCGCCGGCGACGCACAACTCTATGGAACGTTTCCTCGACAACGAAGAACCCACAGTGCGGCTGGACCACAAGCCGTAGGAATCAGGCGTAGTACATCTCTCCGCCGAAGGACAGGGGTTCGACAGGTCGCGGATAGCGAATCTGTTGCGGCGTCTCTTCCACGGCAGCGGCCCACGCATCACGCCATGTTTCATAGGTCGTCTCCTGCCCCGGGTCGTGGCGACTGCGCGCGACCAGACTCGGCCATTCGGGCCGCGGCGACGGTTCCCCCGTCTTCTGATATCGCAGATCCATACTCCAACGCACGGCGTCGGTGTTGTTGGGGCCTGAACCGTGTGGGGTCAGCTTGTGCATGATCAGCACATCGCCCTTCTCCATCGGTAGGAGCACTTTCTCGGTCTGCGGCAGATCCTTGCTATAGGTCCAGTAGACGATCTCCTGTCGATGGACCCCGGGTTGCACCTGCAAACAACCGTTTTCTGCCGTTGCCTTTCCAAGGGGCAGCCAGACGGTGACCTGCAGAATGTCTTTCGCCTCCTGGGTGGTGAAGACCGCATCCTGGTGAAAGTGAACGTCTGTCCGCGGCATCTTCGGTCGCACATGCGACACCGGATTCCATGTGATTTCCGGGCCGATGAAGGGTTCGATCAGATCCACCAGATTCTGGTTGCGAAGAAACTCGAAGGTGCCACGCCGGCGCGTGAAACCGATGTCCGGGCAACCGTCCACCTCGTCGCACTGGTCTGCCAGGCGCGCCAACCGATGGTGGAAGTCTTCGTCTTCGCACAGATCCTTGATTTTCCCCGCTTGATGCAGGTCGCGGGCCATCTCGTCGACGATGGCGACGTGGTCCTGAATCAAGGGTTCGAGATCCTCGTCGGTCAGCGCTTTCGGGAAGACGACGTACCCGTGCTCTTTGTAGAACTCAAGGTCCTCAGCGCGGACCGTCATAAACGACTCCTGTGGCGATTGGCGTTCTCTCTGCCAGATCCAGTAGAGTCAAAAGATAGGGTGGCGACACTGCCACATGTGCCGTTTATATTGACGCCCATGGCAGAATCGCGACATGACTCGAATCGGCGCCCCCCGATCCTCGACCAGTTTCCGCGACGCCGCACAGCGCTGGGACTCGTGGCTGTGACGGCCCTCATCCTCCTCTATTTCATGTTGACAGGTCCCGTGCAATACTCCGACCGATGGGCACGATATGCTTTCCCCGAGGGCTCTCCCATTCCCGGGGCGACGAGCCTCGTATTGAGCTTGCCGTCGATCGATACACACGGCCAGGACGCGACGTTCTGGTGGCGGATGCAGGTCGAGGGACTCGAAGGAAACCTCTTTGCCATCGATCTGCAGACGAGAGCGCTCGACTTTCTCTATCCTGGAGCACTCGCCGTCCACGTCGATCGATATCTGTTGGAGCCGTCCGGCGCGGATCCCATCGAATACGTCGATGCCGGCTCCGGAGGAGCACGACTTCGTGACAGGTGCCATCGTGAAGCCATCGACTGAGCAGGAGTGAACGTATGCACAAGCACAAAGCGGGTCCCATCTTCGTCGCCCTCGTGGTATGGCTTGGCTGGAGCGCCACCTCAGCTGAGGCCAGGGAACGCATCGAATTCGAGTCGGTACATATCAACATGGTCACGAGTTTCGATACGCTGATCGTGGGCGACAATGCGGATCGCTTCATCGCCCTGATGCGCGCTCAGGGAGCAGGACGACGCATCTCGGGGCCAGTGGAACCACCCTACAGCATTGAGATCTGGGGCACGGGCGACTACGCCGACGGTATGGGCGAAGAGACGGGCTACGGAAAGTTCATCTTCGAAGATGGTTCGGCCTTCTTCGAGAAGTGGACGGGTACAGCACAAAACAACCGGGCCGTTGGCACGGCGATCTACTACGACGGCAGTGGTCGCTTTGAGGGGATGACGGGCGGCAGCAATTGGGACTGCACGAGTATGGGAGATCGTTTCTCCTGCGATGTAGAAGGCTGGATCGAGGTTCCCTGACCATGCTCCGTTTCGCCTACAGCAGTCTTCCCTGGAAGGGCAAGGATCTCGAATACAATCTGGGGATGCTGGCTGAAAATGGCTGGGAGGGATGGGAGACGCGTGAATCTCTCGACCAACTGGGAACCCCTGCTCGGCTTCGGCGAGTCTGTGCCGACGCAGGTATCGAGATCGCTGCCGTCTCCGGTCCCAACGTCTCCAGTGCCCATGACGCGCAAGAGTCGCTCGAACGTTGCATGAGGCGAATTGAATTCGCCGCCGAGTGTGGCGCAGGTCTCTTCATGTCCAAAGGTCCGGCCCATGGGCCGGTCTCCCCCACGACTGATGCGGAGCTCGACCTGATCGCTTCGCATTATGACACGCTCGCCGAACACGGACAGAAAATGGGTGTGAAGGTCGCCTGGCACCCTCACGTGAACCACTTCGTGGACAGTGAGGCTGAATGGGATCGATTCCTGCAACGCCTGACCACGTGCAAACTCTGTCTCGATATGGCGCACGTCGTACTCTGGGGATTCGAGCCATCGCAGGCGGCCCGCGACCATGCGAATCGCCTCGCTTATGTCCATCTCCACGATGATCTCACACGGGACAACACCGCCGGCGACCTGGGTGACGGTCCCATGTGTGACTACGGAGACTTTCTTCGGACACTCGAAGAAGTGGGCTTTCACGGATGGATCGTCACCGTGTCCGGAGGAACGAGAGATCCCTGGGAGAGCATGAAGCTGAATCGTGAGTATCTGCGAAGCATCGGATTCTGATGGCCGCTCGTGCGCCGGATTGGTCGTCCATCGGACATAATCACATCATCGCTTCCCTGGTATGCGTGTGTCTCGTGGCGTTGAGTTCGAACGTGTGGGCCCAGGCAGGTGCAGAGGAGTTCGACTTCGGTCTCTACAGCGACGCATTGGTCGATGATCCATCTGCAGCGGGTCCAGCGTCCTACCACCTGCTAAAAGCGCCGTGGGATTCATCGGTTGCGCTGCACACCTCGGGCGGCATCGGACTCACGAGATGGGACGGAGCGTCCGCGATTCGGGCGAATGTGGGGCTCAGACGCAGTGGCCGACTGGAGATCGGTGCGCGCCTGCTCGTCGATGCCGAAGGAGCCGGCTTCAAGGGGGCCGTGCTCGGTCTGCGTCACCAGATTCACGCCTATCTGGCGTGAGGAATCAGTGGCAACGTTCGCGACCGCGGAAACGCAGCCAGCGATCAGGGCGGAACCTCCGTATTCATGGCCCGCGCCCGCAGCGTCGCGGGACTACCGGTCGGATCCTTGAACAAGCTTGGTCTCGAGCTTGGCGACGAGATCTCCGTCGACGGAGTAGGCCTGCGCGCTTCCAGTCAGTTCGATGGGCAGATCCGCGGCCTGACGGTGATCGGCGGTGTGCAGGCGCGATCCGTGAAAGGTGATCTCAGTGGTGCCATTGGCGTAGATGGGTGGTTGGGTGTGCAGCGAGACTTCGCAACCACGAGGCTGCGCCTCTCAATCGATACAGGCCTGGGGGCTCCGGGCGTCAGCGTGGCAAGGGCGTGGCCCTGTTCGTCGAGTTTCGCCCTGAGGAGTAAGGTGCCGCCCCCTGACCGCCACCAGTACAAGCAGCCGTCGGCGACATCCCTACACGCGTGTCTCACCCCAGACGAGTTTCTCTCGCTGGATCCAGCGTTCCATGATCTTCACGCCGCGCTTCATCAAATCACCGTAATCTGCTGGCAACGATGCTCTTCGTCGTCCGGGCCGAGCCAGGCTGCGTCGAGAAAGTCGGGAACGTCCTGAAACTCAGCCAGCAGATGGCTGGATCGGCGGCGACTGATGCGACATGACATCCTCCGTCACGATCATCCGAAACGACGTGGCTCAGTGTGAAGTACGGCCAGGAGGGGCGAAGTACGCCGTCTCTATGCGGAAGAGACTTCCTCTACGGGCTCAACACATCCATTGTCCTGCGTCTGGTAACCATAGGGGTTGGTGAGATCGAACAAGGGTTCCTGATCGGGCCCACGATTGTCGGACACGCCATAGGCAATCCAGAAGGGAGGCGGATTCTCACATTCGACAAAGGCCTCCAGAAGGCCCGCGCAGTCTCGGTGGCTCCCCCAGACTCGGGCCCACTCCGGGGAAGGTCGAGCTGGATCCCGTTGCACACCGCCGAGACGAACNGCAAGGATCGCGTGGCCATCTTCGAGTTGGGGCGTGTAAAACTGCCCAGCGATTTCCATCCAACGCTTGCTGACACCATATAAGCTCGTAGGTGGTGTCCCGAAGGGATCCTGCCGGGTGTCGGGCGTAATTGGGATGGCTACGTTCGGGTCGAAGTCATCCCCTTCGAAGTCGTAGGCATGAACAGAGCTGGTCATGTAGATACGCGGCACCTTCTCTGCGATCGCTGCGCGATACACACAGTCTGTCTGGAGAACATTCAGTGGATCCAGGCCACGACCGCAGTTCTCGTCACGTGTGTTCCATCCGAGGTGAACGATGGCGTCCTTGCCGCGACNGGCGGTGGCCACTTGATCGATGACACGTTCCCTGTAGGTNTCCAACTGCGTCTTCCANTCCGCAGGCTGGGTCTGCAACACATCGTCCATACGCGTAATACTGATGCCGGAGATCTCGTATTTGTCGTCGAGCTCCTTTTTCATGACATGCGCGACCTGACCCGTCATACCGGTCAGCAGAATACTCTTCATTTTCGAACTTTCCTGTGAGGTTGTTACACCGTTCCGAGACTTGGATCAGATGGCCCGCGCCTCGGGCAGCCTACCTTGAACTCCCCATCGAGTCGAAACCCAGCACCTGTCGAGCGTGCTCCGTATCCCGATAGTTCAGTGGATTCTTCGATACACCGTAGAAGATGTCGAACTTCAACGACGGTGGAGCGTCGATGCATGCCTCCACCAGACACGCGATGTTCTGTTGGCTGCAGTAGACTGACTCGTGCCGTGGTTGCAGCGGGTGATCCTCTGCATTCACAGCTCCAATGCGCAGACAGATGACGGACAAGTCATTACTGTCCGCGTAGTGGCGGGCCAGAGCCTCACCCCAGACTTTCGTGCAACCGTAGAGACCCACGGGGCGAGTCGGCGTTTCATGGGTAAGGGGTTCCCATGATTCGGGCGCCGCGGAAACGTCACCCGCCACCAGCGTGCGATAAGGCTCCTCGCGTTCCCATCCGGCCACGACAGATCCACTGCTGGCATAGATCACCCGCTTCACACCCGCCTGCCGCGATGCCTCGAAGACATTGTACGTGCCGATCACGTTGTTCGGCAGCATGGCATCCCAGTCACCGTGGATCGCCGCCGCCAAGTGGACGACCGTATCCACATCGTCAAAGGCGGGGCGCATCGCGTCGAAGTCGGCAATGTCTGCTTGAATACACGGCACGCCTTCGACATCTCGCCGGTTCAGGGCACGCAACGAGTGAGTGCCCTCCAACTGTCGTTGAATGGCCCCACCGATCAGACCGCTCATGCCTGTGACGAGAATGTTCATGGATCCGCCAGGTCAGGCGGGTGCATCTGCCTGAAAGAGGGTGACACCCATTTCCAGATACTTGTCGCGTTCGGCCGGCTGCGTCGGGGTGCCCATGGCCAGGCGGATGTCCGTATCCTGCAGCTGTTCAGCCACGTTGCGCATACAGTCATCCACCGTGCGCAAGGGATACTCCGGGTGGTCCTCCAGACTAAAGGACAGATCGTTCGGTCCGAAGGTGACGACGTTCACTCCAAGCTTCGCCAGTTTGCGGATGTTCGTCACCGCCTCGACCGATTCCACCTGAATCGCAAGCACGACGTAGTCATTCCACCACGCTGCATAGGCGTGCCGGTCCATGCCCTTGGCCTCGCCCTGCAGACCTCGGCGTCCTCCGCCTCCCCAGCTGCGTCGGCCGATCGGCCCGTAGTAGGCATAGGCGATGGCGTCGTCGATGATCTCCGGTTCCATCACCTCCGGCACCAACACGGCGCTGAACCCCAGGTCGAGGAATCTGCCCACGAGATACGCATGCCGTGTATGGGGAATACGNAATTGCACNTCGATCCCCAATTCCTCGGCGTCGGCACAGTAGCGGACCATCTGCTCTTCGCTGTACAGCGTGTGCTGGGAATCGATCCAGATGTAGTCGTACTCACCGGTCGACCAGATCTGCTCTAACTCCTGCTTGCTCGTCGTCAGAGAGCCTCGCAGAGCGACCATGATGTCGCCAGACTGGATTCGATGGCGAAGATTCTTGGAGGACGACACGGTTGCTCCCGTGAAAAGTGGTGCACCCAGAGGGACTCGAACCCCCAACCCCCTGATCCGAAGTCAGGAGCTCTATCCAATTGAGCTATAGGTGCATTTTCATGATGTGACTCAGCCCGAGCGTTCGCCAGGCTTGCGGAACCTTGCTGAATATCGATCACCTTCAGGATCATATGAAACCGAAACATGGCCATCCCGCGCAACCAGCCTTGGCACGGTGCGCTGCCGGCCGTCACGTTCGGGCCCACGCATGACAGCGAACTGTTCTTCCGTCATGTCTTCGACCATGTCCCCCCAACGCTCCTGCGGATCGATGACCCCACCGCCCCAGTTTGAATTCTTCGACTGATATTTGACGAGCACCCCACGCCGCGGGATGGGATTCTTCCAGGCCAGCGCGCCGTGGGTACAACCACCATCCATGAAGAACAGAACGTCCCCCGCCTTCATCGTCGGCTGCACGACGAGACCCATCGTATCGTCACAGGTACGAATCCCCGGTGGCATGGAAAACTGCGTCTTGTGCGAACCCGGCACACACGCGAAACCTCCCAACTCCGGCTCCACATCGCGCAGCTGCCAGGTGATCGTGACGGTCTCGCAGAAGCTGCGCCCGTTCTTGAAGTCATAACCCCTTGACGGACTCTGAGGTTCATTGCCATCATGCAGGGAATGCCCTGACGTGCCTTCGACGGCACAGAACACGGTCGCCCCACCGGTTCGATAACCACTGCCACCCATCCAGTTGAGTCGTTGGATGATGGCGGGATGCGCGATCATGCGGCGAAAGGGCTCGTTGTAGGGATCTGGCAGATCCAGAAGACCTGAGAGCAGGGGCCGACCGGTCCCTGCCTGGCTCTTGGAGCCACCCGATAGTTCCGCCCCGACCTCGACACGATCCTGGAACTTGTCCACCGCNTCGTTGGCGAGGGCGAGCCATTCCTCATCCATGACACCGGGTACNACCACGTAGCCATTCAGATCCCAGAAGTAGAACTCCTTCTCGTCGATCCCCGAATCCGGATCGCGGATGTACACCGACGGATGGACGTAAGCGCCACTCTCCTCGACCCACGTATTTTGACCATCACTGTTGACGGCAGGTGGCGGATTCGACCCCTTGCCTCCCGGGCGGTATAACACGGCCTTGTACGCCGGATTGGCACTTGCCCACTCTGGAGGCGCATCCCCTTCACCGCCAGGTCCCGGCCCGTTGGATTGGATCATGGCTCGACCTGCATAACAGTAGGTGAGCAGGCGCTTGGCAGATCCCGTCCAGGGTCGCATGCCCTGCAGTGTCGATTCGGCCACGAGCAGCAGATCGCCCGCCTGCAGGGATGGCTGTCTCACCAGACCCATATGGTCAGCCCCCGTCAACAGATCTTGGGGTGTTTCCACATTGCTCTTGTGACTGGCCTGCACCATCACCAACCCGCCATCGCCGGGACCTACGTCCTCGAGAGCCCAGATCGCCTTGAGCCCCTGGCAGCTGCGCCGGCCATTCTGCTGGAAATAAGCAATGGAAGGATTGCGTGGCTCATCCCCACCGACGAGGGTCCCCGTGAACTCGTCGGCACGAGTACCGAGCAATCGGGGCGCCTGATCGAGTCGGAAGCCGTGCCCGACCAATTGGTTGAGATACCAGACCAGCTGGGGTTGCACGAGCAGGTCGCGAAACAACTCCCGTTGGGGCGTCGGCCACCCCAGCATCCCTTCACCACCTCCCGCCTCGTCCAGTGCTCGGTTCAGCGCTTCCACCTCCGGCGGACTCAGGACGCCTGGAACGTGCAGATATCCAGCCACATCAAAGGCATAGTCCTGCTCGTTGGTCATCATTTCGTCGTCCATTCGGCCCTCCATTGCGTCATTCGCGATTGTTGCTCGGAAAGATGTAAGTTGGCCTTGTCTGCCAGAGCAAACACCACCAGGTTGACGCCTTCACGGCACGGACAACAAGAAGGAAGAGATGGCAAAGGCGGGATGGTCTCAGATAGATTCGACGCCACCCCTCGGACTACCGATGGGTGGCCGGGGGCCGCGATTCTCACCGGGTACCGAGATCCTCGACCCCTTGGTCGCACAGGCTGTCGTTTTGGAGGATGGGTCGGGCGAGCGAACCCTGTGGCTGTCTATCGACATGATCGGCATGGCATGGCCACAAACGAGTGGCTTCCGCCAGGAACTGTCGGCCATGACCGGGATTGCCTTCGAGGCCATCGTCATCAACTTCTCTCACACCCACAGTGGCCCCATGTCGGGGTTCGAGGGATACGCGACGACGAAAGCGAAGCCCGCTGACCTGACCGCCTACGAAGACGACCTGATCCAGCGTTGTGTGAAGATGTCGATCGACGCTGTGCAGAGACTCCAGGACGTATCCGTCCGCGTCTGTCACGGATCATCGGCCATCGGCATCAATCGTCGCCGACCAGATGCAGAGGGTGTCATGGGGATGGGACCCAATCCTGAGGGGCTGTGCAATCCTGATCTCTGGATCTTGGATGTGCAGGCCCATTCGGGGGATGGTCGCTGCGTGCTGTTCAGCCATGGGTGCCACCCCGTCATGGTATACGGATTCTCCTGGCAGGGCATCTCGGCAGACTGGCCAGGTGTCTGCAGAGGTCACCTTGCTCAACATCTGGATGGAGACGTTCACGCGCAGTTCATCCAGGGCCTGGCGGGAAATGTGCGCCCCCGCCAGTTGGCCGATCTGGCGGCGGGGACATTTCGCGTCTCTGAGCCAGATGACTACCGGGCGACAGGCCGACAGATTGCCGAGGATGCCATGGCGACCCTCGACGACGAGGGCGAAGTCCTCGACCTCGACTTAGCCAGTGTCTCAGATTTCGCGATGGCACCCAAGGACCACTCACGACTGCCCGATCTCTCCCACTGGGAGAGCCTCGCCCGAGGCGAAAACGAACTGGAACAGAACCTGGGAGAGTATTGGCGCGATCGGTTGGGCGCCGGGATTCCACCCGTGAAATTCCTGCCGTGGAATGTTGGGTTGATCCGGCTTGCTCAGGGTCACCAGATTGCTTGGTTGGCCAACGAAGTGCTTGCAGAGTGGTTGCCCCTATTGCGTGAGTGGCTGCAGGACCCGAAGCTGATCGCCTGGGGGTATTGTCAGGACGGCAGAAACTACATGCCCACGGACGAGTTGATCTCCGAAGGCGGATACGAAGTTGACCGAGCCAACACCTACAGCAAGAACGGCCCAGGGCCGGTGGCCATGGGCATCAACGAGGCCGTACAGCGAACGTATCTTGCCATGGCCAAACGGCTCGACTGAATGGAAAGGAACTCTGGCATGCCCCCCACCTTCAAAGAGTTGACCGCCTTCTTCGGAGAGGTTGGAGCCGACAAGGTCGGTCACACCAATAAGTCTTACGTGGCCCACGCCATCGGTGTGTACACTGACCTTAAGGAATGGGGATTCGATGAAGAATTTGCGCGGATCGGTCTGTTCCACAGTATCTATGGAACACAATTGTTCCAGGGATTCACCCTACCCTTGGAACGGCGGGGAGATATCCGCAGGATGATCGGTGACCATCCCGAGTTTCTCGTCTACGTGAACTGCGCCATGGATCGCGACAGTTTCGACGCCCAGGTCCCTTGCCGAGATGCGCCGTATCCGATCATCGATCGCTTTACGAAGGAGCAGATTATCCTCGACGAAAAGACCTTTGATGAACTCGTGAGTATTCATCTGTGCGATTGGCTGGAACAGGTAGAGCGGTCGGAGATGTGGGACTATCGCCGTGACGCCTTCCATGCTATGGCACAGCGGCTGGGAGGTATCGCAGCTGAATCGTATGAGAAGACGTTCGCCCGAGAGCCAGCGTGATCGAAGGAGGATTCCATGTCCAAGAAGAAGCTGAAGAAGAAGAGAGTCGTCACGAAAAAGAAGAGTTCTGCGAAGAAGAAGACGAAGCCGAAAGGCTCATCCGCCGAACAGCAGGACTCGGAGCCCGTGCAGCGCGACGCGGTCCCCCGTGATACAGGGAAAGGCCATCTTGGCGGCCCCGTGAAAACGACTCGGATGCAGAAACACCAGAGTCGATAGCCACTCCGGGCTATCGCCATCCAAGCGACGTGTGAAACCTGAAGGATCCTATGGCATCGGCTGACAAGAAGCAGACCATCAAACACCTTCCCAATGGTCCCTACCTGTGTTCGAATCTGTCTGTCCTGGTCAGCTACGCCGACGGTACCCATAAGACCAACGGCTTCACAGGTGACAAAGATCCGGATGGCGTACCCGACAAACGGGAAAACTTCGAAGGTGACAAGGTCGTCGTGCACGACAATCGCGGGCTTTGTGCTCACGCTGGTCGGTGTACGTTGGAAACCGTGTTCCGACCGGGCAAGGAGCCCTTCGTCGATGCCAACGGAGCCAGCGCGGACCAGATCATCGAGACGATCAAGCAATGTCCTTCTGGCGCGCTCAGTTATAGCATCGATGGTGTGGAACACGCCGAACGGGGTGGTGATCCTCAAATCGGTGTGGCCCCGAATGGTCCTTACATCTGTAGCGGTGGCGTGAAACTGGAAGACGTAGAGTTGCCCGAGGGCGCAACCCTCGATCACGTCGCCCTGTGTCGCTGTGGGGCCAGCACGAACAAGCACTTTTGCTCCGGCGCCCACTGGGACGTGCAGTTCGATGAGAACGCCGGCGACTGACAGACCCTGATGAGTCAACCGGGGAGCCCCGCGTGGAAACCGGGTGTCCTGCTGGCGATCGTCGTCAGTTCGGCCCTTGCCGTGTGGGCCCTGGATCCGATCGAGCAGAATCTCAGCTACCACGCCTTCGCCGATACGCGAACCCTCTTCGGCATCCCCAACGGCCTCGACGTTCTCTCGAACCTGCCCTTCCTGATCGTTGGAGTTCTCGGTCTGAGGGCGTGCGCTGTGGCTGCACCTGACCCGATTCGTCACGCCTGGATGGCGCTGTTTGCTGGCGTGGCACTGGTCAGCCTCGGATCGGCCTACTATCACTGGTCACCGACCAATGACTCCCTCGTCTTCGACCGCCTGCCCATGTCGGCGGGTTTCATGGCCCTCTTCGTGGCACTTCTGGGCGAAGCTGTGGATCGTAGGCTCGTCAGATGGGGTCTGGTGCCCGCCCTTCTGCTAGGGATGGCGAGCGTCGTGTACTGGGCGATGTTCGATGACCTGCGCCCCTACCTGTGGGTACAGATCATCCCCCTTCTCACGATTCCCGTGGTGATGTTGCTCTACCGAGGACGCCTTGCCCATGGATGGTGGCTCGCCGCCGCCTTGGGACTGTACCTACTGGCGAAAGGGGCGGAACTTCTCGATGCGCAGGTATATGCGTTGACTCTTGAGCTGTCCAGCGGGCACACCCTCAAGCATCTGCTCGCGGCGGCCGGCTGTTATTGTCTCGTCTTGATACAGCGCGGAAGGTGTCGCCCACTGCAGCCTGTCTGACGGGCTCACGTCTCCACACCGAGGTGGATCGCATCATACCCAAAACGCTCGCGCACGGCGTCGACGGCGCGACCGATGGGGGGCCGTTCTGCTTCATCGAAGGGCAGTTGAAGCTGAGCAGGTGCCTCCTCCAGGCCAGACAGGGCGATTCCGAGCAGTCGAACCTGACGACGGCCATCGTAGTTTTCCCTGAACAGCTGCTTCACACAGCCGAGCACCCGTTTCTCCACATTCGTCGCCTTGATCGTTCGCGCCCTTGTGAGCGTTTCGAAATCGGCATAGCGAAGCTTGAGCGTGATCGTGCGGGCCAGAATGGCCCGTCGACGCGCGCGCCAGCAGACCCGTTCGCACAGAGATCGCAAGCGATCGTGGATGGCATACAGGTCACCCACGTCGTGACCGAACGTGCTCTCGTTGGAGATGCTGCCGACGGTCAGACCTTCCGGGTCGTGTTCACGAAAGGCGGGGCGATCGCGGCCCAACTCGGTCTCGGCCAGGGCGTCGACGGTTCGACGCACCGATTCGGCAAGCGATCCGTCAGGTGAGGTCGCCGGTACCTTCAGCAGGTCGCCAAGTGTGTGAATGCCCGCTTCGAGCAGCCTCGCTTCGGCCACAGGGCCAATACCCGGCCACTTGCGACAGGGCAACGGTTCGACGAAACCCCGCTCTTCACCGTCGCGCACCATCCGCACACCTGCGGGTTTTGCCACATTCGACGCCATCTTGGCGATCGGACGCGACGTGGCGATTCCAGCGCTGGCGGGCAACCCCAACTCGTCGTGAATCGTCTGACAGACCTCTCGGACAACGCGCTCGATCGTTGTATCCGAATCGGCGTCCTTCGGGGTGCGATACATTCCTTCACACTGCGTGAAATTGAGAAAATACTCGTCGATACTCGCCGTACGCACGATCGGCGTGTACCGCTCGAGGATCTTCTTCACCTTGCTCGCATAGCCGCCATATTCACCGTGACGCCCGCTGATGTAGATGGCATTCGGCGCCAGGCGGTACGCCTCGGCAATGCCCATACCCGAACGCACGCCGAAGGCACGCACTTCATAGCTGGCCGCCGTGACCACGCCGCGGGTACCGGGCAGGGCTCCCACGACGACGGGCTTGCCGATCAGTTTGGGTCGGAACAGACGCTCGACGGAGACAAAGAACGTGTCCAGGTCGAGGCAGCAGATACGGGCGTTTGGGGTGGGGTCTCCCACGAGCGGGGCAATCCGGCCATCGTGAAAAGGGATGCGGTTCTGCTCATTGTGGGGGTCCTGTGCAACCCTGGCAAGAGCAAATCGAGCGCCCCTTCCGGGGAGAATCTACTCGAGAACGAGCCGGGCGTAACGCAGGAAGATGCCACCACCCGGCCGGCCAAAGGGACCATTCACGGCCAGGACGGCGATCACATGCTGACGCCCGGGCTCGGCGTGCTCACTAACACAGACGCGCTGTGGATAGTTGAACCCCGAGACACACCCGCGCCCCGTCTCACCGAAGGCCATGTCGCACTCACCATCGATCCACAGTTCGCCGTAGTCATCAACACACGTTTCGAAGAAGATCGAACGCCCGGCGAGGTCTTGCCCCTCGATGGCAGTCGGTAGCGTGATCGTGATTCGATACCATCCGAAACACAGACCGGTGGATCGACCCTTCTGGATGTCGTCGATCACCTCCCAGCCACTGTCGTCGTAGTCCGCCAGACGAACAGGTGTTTCGGCCATCTCGTGAACCAGACCACCATTCGGTTCTCCGGGAACCAGACCATCCGCGTATCGCCAATGTGCTCTCAGTAGGTCTCGCTCGTCAGCTTGTTCCAGATCGAGGGTCCGTGGACTCATGATGTCCTTCTCGTGAGGGTCAGTGTTTTCTGCTGTAGGCATCAGCACCTGCGCACTGGCGCAGGGCCTGATCGACAAGATCTCGAAGGACGGGCACATTCATCGGTCTGTAACAGACCGCGACCGCCGACTGATCGATGAAATCCTGCGCCTTGTTCGTGAAGGCGCCCCCCGTGATGATGACGAACATGGCATCACGACTGCTGCCGCTGCACCATGCCCGATAGACATTCTCTCCATCGATGTCTGGTATCATCATGTCGCACGACACCAGATCGTACGTGCCTTCCTTCAGTAGTTCGATGCCACCCACCAGGGCGATCCCCACAGCCCAGGATTTCTCCGTCCGGGCAGAATAGACCTTTCGGGCCAGGTGACACGAGTTGGTCAGAGGTTCGCAGGAGACAGAAAGGAAGATCTGTATCTAGTCAGCCGGCGGCCAACCCAGTGTCGCGAAATCGCGGCCTGTAAACGCTCGCATTTGCCGCGCCC
>PATE01000009.1 GCA_002712305.1 Gemmatimonadota bacterium
CAAGGCGTTCGGTGGGGCAGCGTTCGTGTACCTCTTCAAAGAGGCTGACACTGGGAACGCTGGGACAGCCGACACGGCTGACTCTTACGCTATTTCCACGGCTAACCGCAGCGGAGGGGTGGATTGGCCGCTTTCGTTGGACACGGCGGGCGGCGGCATGTCTGAGACCAAAGACGGGGCTTCAACTCCTGTTGATTGGTCTGATAACAGCGCAGGGAATTACGAAGACTTGGATGTGACATGGCTCTTCGAGATCCCGTCTGGGCAGAATATGTTCGAGACGTTGACCTACTGCACTGAAATCACAGCAAACTCCCAGTGGCGGGTTGCACCCGATGGGAAGATTTCAATCGCTAAAGCCGTTGGTGGCAGCAAGGTGGGCACTGTCCTGTTGACTGTCCCTAACGCCACCATGTCAACGAACCAGTTGCACCGTAAAGACCTCCGAACCACGATGTTCGGGTCGAACGGCTACTCGTTTGAGAAGGCAACATCGGACGCTGCGATAACCAATATTTATGGTCGCCGAGAGATGTATCTGTCGGCCGATCAGGCCCACGGTGAAACGGTTTTGGAGGCAGCGAAGCAAGCCTTGAAAGACGTAGAAGACACGCTGGATGAGTTCACATTTGGGTACATCGAAACCGACACCACGCAGGCTTGGCTGGATTTCACTGTCGGCGACACGGTGCGTATCGAATACGAGTCTGGGAGGGTTCAAGACCGACAAGTAACAGGCCTGTCGGCCAGTCTGACGGAATCGGCTGAGAAGGTTGAGGTCACGATCGGTGACGTTGTCGAAAACGCCTTCGCTCGCCTCGCTCAGGAAGAGGCGACAGGCCAGCCGTCATGGCAGATTGACATCCCAGCCTTCCACAGCCAAGGAAAGCCGATACCGCCAATGGACGTCGTACCGACAGCGGCTACGGACGGGATGGACAGGTCTGTTGAAATAGCGTTCAAGCAGTCGCGGGGCTGGGAGAACGAGATCGCCATGTATGAAGCAGAGGTGTGGAAGGCATGAGGCGTAGAAGGGCACAGCCTCCCGAGCGGGGTGAAGACGACCAGACACTGGTGGTGGGTGGCCTCGGCACAAGGGGCGGCACTTACAACTCGCGGCTTCGGGCTATCACCCATGAAGGCGTGCCGTCTGATTGGACTGACATTGTCCAATTCGATTTGACTGATGCGACGGAGGGCACGGCCAGCGACCCGAACCTCCCAGATGATCCCACCATAATTTCGCTGACCGCGATGTTGAACATGATCCTTGTCAAGTTCAACGACGAGTTTGCTGGTGACAACCCGTTGATGTCCAATAACGCCGGTTTGTACGAGATAGAAATCTCGAACGCGTCGAACTTGTTCCCGGCTACTGGCAACGTGTGGACCCAGACCATCGACAGTGTCACCGCTGGTGACCTCAGTGTAGACACCAAGAAGTTCAGGGTGCCAGACGGTCGTGGTTTCCTCTGCGCTGGTATGAAATCGGAGTCTGGTGGCCGCACTCACTATGTGAGAGTCAGGGCGATCAACTCATCCGGCTCCACTTCCGATTGGAGCGCCGTCGACTCTGTCGATCTGGATTTGGACAACATGGCGCAGACCGGCACGGTCATCAGCGACGGTGCGATCTATTCGGAACACATCGCCGCATCCAGCATCAAGGGCACCGACATCTCAGCGGGGACGATCAGCGCGACGAACATCTCCGCTAATCAGGTTTATGCGTCAGGGATCGCTCTGCCTTCCAATTCGAGTCCGTCCCACGCTGGCGATCACGGTGGGGTGTCAGGGGAGCCATACGCGTTCAACATCGACGTAGACGGCAACGTGTGGTGGGGGGACTACGACACTTTCTTATTGGCCGAGGCTGCTGCTCAAAAGTCGTATATCAAAGCCTCAACTGGCGACGCGGTTTTCCTCGGCAACATCGCTACAGACACTGGGGGCTCCACCGCTAATGGCGGCCTGTTCGCCACTGGCAATTTAGGTAATGCTCGCATCGTCATCGGCGACAACACTACCGATCTTGGTGTCGGGGGTACCAGTGGGGGGTATGGCTATCTGCTTGGTTTCACTGGGCATAACGACGAGGCCATCCCCGGTCACGCCGTCTTCACATACGAGGACCAAGGCAACCACAGGTATGGCGCCGCCTACTTCGTGGCCCCCCGCTTCCACAGCGGTTCCGGTACCGACCAGTTCAAGTACGCGGGGGTCAGGCTTCGCGACCCGAAGATTTCTCACCACGTCCACGAGGGGACCGTCCCTAACAACNNTTCGACCGCTANCACGATTCGTCTCGCTGCTACGGCGTCGGGAACCAACGACATTTACAACGATCACACGATCCACGTCACGATCAGCGGGGTGGGGGTTCAGAGCCGAACTATCACCGACTATGTCGTAAGCGGCAGCGACAAGATCGCGACCGTTTCCCCCAACTGGGACACCGTCCCTCAGAACAGCCCAGTCGCGGCGACCTACACCATGTCAGGTCTTGGTGAGGCAATCCTCGTCCACCCGGCGGACATGGACTACATGGGCATCGTCAGCGGGCCAAGGCCTGAGGGCTCCGGTACCGCCTATTCCGAGGTTACGGGTGTCGTTACCGCTCCCGGTGGGTTGCGGGTCACGAGCCACGCCATCGCCCCCGGTACGCCCGGTGGGTTGACGCTGGATNCCGGCACNCCGNNTACTGGCTCAACGAACGTAACGACGAGCAGGAACAAGTTGTGGAACGACGGCGGCACCATCATGTGGGGTGCCACCGACCTCACGGCGGGCGGTAGTGGTTCTACAAACTTCTTGCCGACCAGCCAGTCGGGCACCAACCTCGCTTCGGTTTCGGTCAGCGGCGATGACGTAACGGTCTCTGCTGTCAAGACGATCACGACACGCACTGACACTGGTCGTGACGGATTGGTTATCGAAACCGCCTCGAATGCGTCCACTGGGGTTCACCTAGAACTAAACGACCTCTCCAACGTAGACGTAACGAGCGGAACAGCGCAATACGTCCCTTGGTCTACGGAGGCATTCGGGTTCAATCTTCAATACAGGACCGACATTGAACAGTTGGGTGTGTTCATCGCTGGCTTGGGTGATGTCCAAGAGGCTTGCGACAACCGGCAACTTCTTCTCGCTAGTGGCTCCCAAGCCGCTCCCGCGTACTCGTTCGATGGTGATTCACACTCCGGTATATGGAGGTCGGCTGATAACGAAATCTCGTTCGGTTTCTCCAACAGCCTGCGCGCAACAATGAACCTAGACGGTCTGTCGATGGTCGGTGGTAGCGCAACCAAACCCGGTTACAACTTTCTAAGTGACACGAATACGGGGATGTGGAGGACGAGTAGTTACCTCTACGGGGGCCACGACGAAAACTGGGGGTGGGCAGTCGGGGGGACCCCATCGGCGCCCAGCCTGTACGTCCACCCCAGTACCCCGTCGTGGACGTACTACCTGACAATGACCTCCACTTGGCAAGTGTCTTATACGTCGTCTGCTGCGCGGTACAAGGAGCGGATAGAGACAGTTGATGCGTCTGATGCGTTGACTCGTATCAAAGCGTTGCGACCAGTGGAGTTCTATTACAACCCCGACGTTGTTGATTCCAACGAGATGACATCCTATGAGAAATGGCGAGGTTTCGTTTCTGACGAAATGGCAGAGGTCGACCATTGGTATGCGTCTTATGGTTGGTACAAGTCCAATGACCCCACAAGCGAGGATTACACCAAGTCGTGGATGGGAGGTCCCGAGGACACCCCACCCGATCTGTCTGAGGCCAAACCAGCCAACTGGCGGTACGACGCTGTTATAGCGGACTTGGTGTCGGTCGTGCAGACGCTAGAAGCCCGCATAGCGGTGCTGGAGGGGTGAGGTAAGATTCACACATGGCCGATTTAGCAGCAACCATGCCTGATGCCCAACTGGAAGCGCTTGATGCCTTTCTGGGTGGCTCGAACGAGACTGCCGAGGACAGGGTCGCAGCGATCAACGTCTGGCTCCAGAAGATGGTCGACGAGAAGTTGTGGAACATGGCCCGCACGAACGCGATGAACGCCATCTCCGATCCGACTGTCTAGACTGCCCGCATGACAGATCCAGAAATCGACATTCAGATAGTTATCGGTTCGCTAACCAACAAGATCGCGCAGATGACTGCCGAGATGGCCGTCAAGGACGCCCTGATCGAAGCACTGCGGGCTGAGAGCGACAGCGCTGCCGCTGAAGAATGAGACATGCCGTCCCGGTCGTTCCGCTACCGCCTCGCGTGCGCTGTTCCGGCGTATGACATGGCGGAGGCGCTCGCTCAGGGCGTCCGGCTGTTCGACAACGAGGCGTTTGTCCACATAAAGGAATCGCAGGAAGACGACTTCTGGGAGATCGTCTGCCTGTTTAGCCTCCAGAAGGGCACCCCTGAGCAGTTCGCTGTGATGACGGTCCTGTTCAACAACGCTGTTGAGGAGGTCGGGGGGCGCGAGTTGTAGTTGACACGATCCTCGTGTATAGTCTCTCTTGACGCCGACCGCGGTGTCGCCGTGTAATGACCTAAATACAGGAGGCCGAAAGACATGGCTCAAATAGCCGAAGACTACGTATCCCCATCTGTGCGCTGGGGAATCCTCAAGCAGGACTACCCCGACGCTGTCGTGGAGTTCACGCAGCGCCTTGGTACCGAGATCGGGATCCCTGAAAACTTCGGGGGCAAGGACCAGTACTGCGTCGCCCAAATCACACTCCGCCCCAACGACCCCGATGTGGTCATGGGGTACAAGCCGATTTCCGACGCCCGCTCCGGTAAAGGTGACCACGCTTCTGATGCGTGGAACGTCCTCTGCACCAAGGCGATGGGTCGTGCCCTCAAGCGTGCCGGTTACGCCGACACAGCAGGAGAGATGCGCGTCCTTGTCCAGTACAAGCAGCGCCTCGCCGAGCAGGACGCCACCCGTGGCGGTGTCGAAGCACCGATGCCTGTGATCACTGCTGCCCCTGTCCACAACAGCCCGCTGGTAACCGAGGTTGAGGACGAAGAGTTCGACGCCGTTATCGCCGAGGTAGAGGTCGCTGACGTTTGGGACTCCGACGAGGAACGCGACGAAGCACACGTCGCCCTCAAGGCCACCGTTGTGGCACTACCAGCAGAGTACGCAGACAAGGCCCGTGATTCACACGAGAAGTTGAACGGTCGGCAGTGGCCGATGACGAGCGTCGCTCAGTTCAACACCCTCAAGAACTTCGTAGCCTCGCTCCACCTTGAGTGGGAGGCCGCTGGTTACGAGGACGAAGCATCGTGATGCTCGCTTCTCCGTTTGAGGTCGGCGTTGTTGGAGTCACGTTCAGGGGGTCTGCATACCCTCAGAACGTCTTCGAGATTGCTTCCCACATCGGCGTAGCGGAGCGCCCGTTGAAAGCCGACCTTGTCAGAGAACCCGGCAACCCGGTAGACAGCAAGGCCCTAAAGGTCGTGTACAAAGGCGCCCACATTGGGTACCTGCCGAAAGCAATAGCGTCGCAACTTTCCGATGAAATCGACGCTGGGACGACATGGTTTGCGATCATTGACCGCATTATCGTGTCGCCCGAAAACCCCGAACAACCCGGTATCAGATTGAGAGTGTTCCGCCGTGAACTTGAACGACAAACTGCTTGAAATAGAAGAGGCAGGCAACGAACTTCGCCGCCTCATGGGCGAAGCGATCCGCTCTGCTCAGGAAGAAGCCGAAGGCGGTGACCTTGAAGGTACCGCTGGGCCTCTGGTCGACCTGCTGGAGATCATCAAGGGCATCAAAGCCAATGTCCGCGACGCCGACAACGAGGCGAACCCCACACTGGTGACGATCATGGACAACATGGGCACCAAGAAGTTCGAGCGGGGCGCCCTCAATGTTGAGCGGAAGATCTCGTCGTATCGGACGAACTGGCAGAACGACGTCCTCATCCGGTCGGTGATCAACACGGCCTTGGATGAGATTGACCCGCGTAGTTACGTCGATCAGGAGTCCGGTGAGTTCATCAACGAGCGTGAGATCGTCGCTCCGTGGATGGACGCTATCGTGGACCGCTTGTTGGCTTGTGCCGCATTCCGCGACTGGCGGGTGACTGCGCTGCGGGCCCACATCCCCGGTTTAGACCCTGACAACTTCTGTGATGTGAAGCGCACCGTGAAGGCGGTCGTTTCCGCGAAAGGCAAGTAATGGCGATTGAGTGCATGGTGTGGGCGTTGGAACAGGACGGCCTCAAGACCAACGAGAAGTTCGTTCTGCTTGGGATAGCCAACCATTCCAGACCCGACGGCCAGAACGCGTTCCCATCTCTGGAGACGATAGCCCGGTACACGGCTCTGTCGGTTTCCACGGTCCAGCGGGCTATCAACGCCCTGTGTGAGAAGGGCCTGATGACGAAGGACCCCGGTGGAGGACGCAAGTCGAACACTTATACGTTGATCATG
Source organism: Gemmatimonadota bacterium (assembly GCA_002712305.1). Lineage (GTDB taxonomy): Bacteria > Latescibacterota > UBA2968 > UBA8231 > UBA8231 > UBA12574. Next base: position 6,461 of record PATE01000009.1, read on the forward strand.
CACAGAGCAGAAGTCATACAACTAGAGATCATTGAGGGTGGTCACGGTGACCATGCTAAGAACGACCCTGTAGACCCTGAGGGTAGTCACAGTGACCATGCACCCCGGTCATCTGTGACCACGCAGCCTAGTCAAGCCTTGACCAAGCAGCCTAGTCAGGCTTTGACCAAGGAACCGTCATATATCCGTCCTACAACCGCTCTAGAACCTTCGCGCGAAAAAAAGCGTGACACGGTGTGGGACGCGATCATGGAAGCGTGCGGTGTCAACACCGCGACGCTCAACTCCAACGAGCGTGGCCGCTACAACAAGGCCGTGAAGTTGCTCAAGGAGTCCAACGCTACGGCGCATGAGATTCACACGCGGGTGGCCGTGTACCGCCGCAAGTTCAAGGGCGCCTCGGTCACCCCGGTGGCTATCGCCAACCACTGGTCTGAGTTGGACCCGGCGACCGTCCCGGTGGAGGATGTGCTTGCGGCCCCCAAGGGGTGGACCGCCATCAAGGAAGTGCGTGAAGAGCGGAACAAGGAGAACAGCAGTCCATGGGAATAAACAAGCAGGACGACGACACGTTCACACTCGGGGAACTTCGCAAGATCCGCGGGCTGGATTTGAAGCCGGTGAAGAAGCCCCCCAAGAAGAAAGCCAAGAAGACATGAGCGGTCTAGACACGGCAGCGATGAAGCAACGCTTCCAGCAGCGCGCCGATGCGGTACGAAACCGAAACATGCCTCCGATCGCTGGCGCTGAACGCAAAGCGTTTGTTGAGCAGGCCGAACTTGACTATCAGGATTTTCTGCTTCTCGCTGACGCTGAAATCAGTTTGGACGGGGGCATCCTGACGGTCGATCTCCGGCCAGCGATCTGTGACGCCGCTATCCGAGGCGAGGGGCATTTGGAAACGGAAACCAAAGCAGCGATGGACAACATCGCCAAGGCGCTCCCGACCGACGGAAACAAGATCACCACCAAGATGCTTGACTCCAAAGCCGACCTCAAAGCCCTCATCGACGGTGCCGAGATGTTCAGGGTGGTCGACACCATTGAGCCAATCCAATGACCGACGACCACGCTGACTACGTCCTAGCCAAGTTGAGCGTCGTGTTCCCCAACAAGACCCTCACAGTGGAAGAGGTCAAGTTCTGGATTGAGAAACTGGCCCCCTACGACTTTGACGACGGCATGGAAGCCGTTGGGATGGTCGCTGATTCTTCCAAGTTCTGGCCGTCATGGTCTGAGTTTCGTGACTGCCTGCACGCCATCCGCCGACGCCACGACACGAAGGGCCTGCCTGCCCCGACAACCGAACCTGTCAGCAAGGAAGAGGCGAAGCGCTACCTGAGCGAGATACGGGCGAGCCTGCGATGAACAACCTTGAAAAGCGGCAGAGGTGCTTTCCTCCGCTTACCGGATCGGCGGAGGATAGGCTCCCTGTATGGCTCAGGCCAAACGGCGACCTACCTCATGGACGATCGTTGTTGAAGGGCACCTCTTCACCCTCAACGGTGAACGGACCATGCACTACCACAAGCGAGCCCGACTCATTAAGACTTGGCGAGAAGCCGCTTTCGAAGCGGCGCGGAAAGCGAAGGTTCCGAAGATGACCAAGGTTGACATCGTCTGTCAGCCGTGCCGCGGCACGAGACGCAACATGGCTGACACGGGCGGGCACTTCCCGGTGGCGAAGGCATGCATCGACGGCTTGGTCGACGCTCAGGTGGTCAAGGACGACGGCCCCGAATTCGTCAGGTCGCTGACGTTCCGATCCCCGTACATAGAGAAGGGGACGGAAGACAGGATGATTCTGATTATCAACGAAGTGGGTAAGTCGTGACCGCCATCGAAGAGATGCAGTCTGGCCTGTCAGAGGCAGAGGGGACCGAGGATCCTCTGGAGCGGGCACGGATCCTCAACGAGAAGGTTCTCCCGGCGATGGCCGCTCTCCGGCAGGGGGTCATCAAGCAGCGGGCTCTGTCGGTTAAGGAAGCCTGTGATTTCGGAGACGGTGGTGGCGGCCTGACCTATTCGCAGGTCGCTTCCGAGTTGGGCGTCTCGAAGCCCCTCATCCAGCAGATGGTCGCGTTGGCTAGGGAGATACACACTCTCCGGCTTGCGGCCAAGTCCAACGGATCGGGGAGATGAAGTGGTGGGAGTACGCCGGTAACGGGGCTCTCCTGTTCGCGGGCGTGATGATTCTGGTGGTTTATTTCAAAAAAGTTCAGTAACGAGGTTGGCATTGGTCCGGTGCTAGTGTACCCTTTGGTGTATGACTGACACGACTGCCATCAAAGACACCACTGCCACCCTGCTCCACCACGCGGCGCTTCAACTGTCCGCTCATTGCGACGGCGCGATTTCCGAAGACGGTGTGGGCTTCAACGGCTCCGACACCAAGTTCGGCAACCGCGTTGCCATCATCCCAGCGGAGGACTGGACCGACGCCATGGCGTGGGAGGTCCACCAGATGCTGCTCAAGTACAAGCGCCAGTTGGCGTGGTACGGCGTTGACTATGACGCCATCCCCGAGCCCCCGCGCCCGATGTCCCTTGGCGACCCTCGCGGAGAGGCTCGTCAGAAGGCCCGCTCTATCGAAGGTGTGTCCACACGCAAGATCTCTCTGTCCAACGACACGTTCATCGTTCGTTTCGACTACGACGCCCGCTGTGTGTCTCAGGTCCGCATGATCCCCGACGCGTACTGGTCTGGCGCCCACAAGGTGTGGTACGTCCCCACCACGTCGGCTGCTGCCGTCCGCGCATTCGCTGACAGCAACCTGTTCGTCCCGACCGTTGAGGCTGCCATGATCCTGAACGGCGTGAAGGCCGAGGAAGCCGTCATGCCCGAGCCGAAGAAGCGTGTCCTGACCCTTGAGGGCCGCAAGATCGTCTTCTCCTTTGAGTACGACGCCGACCTTGTGTATTCGGTCAAGGCCATCCCCGGTCGTCAGTGGGACTCCAAGGCCAAGACGTGGTCCGCTCCGCTCACCTCAGGGTGGGACGCGATCGGCGTTGCCCGCGCATGGGATTTCGAGATCTCACCCGAGGTCGAAGCAGCCATCGACGGCGACGTCTATGAGCAGCAGCACCGCGAGCAGTTGTCCGGCGCCCACGACTACGAGATCGACATCGAAGGTCTCGGCACGGTTCACCCGGTCACGGGTGACGCCATCGAACTCCGGCCTTTCCAGAAGGCTGGAGTCGCCTACGCGCTCGAAACGAAGCGCTGCTTCATCGCAGACGAGATGGGCCTAGGCAAGACCGTCCAGTCGCTGGCCGCGATTCAGGGTGCCAACGCGTACCCGATGCTGGTCGTGTGCCCCGCTTCATTGAAGATGAACTGGGAGCGTGAGGTCCGCATGTGGCTTCCCGGCAAGACCGTCCACATCGTCGACAACAAGGTCGGCGTGAAGAACGCGGACGTGGTCGTTATCAACTACGACATCCTCGCCAAGCAGAAGGTCCCCCTCAAGGGCATGCGCTTCCAGTCGTTGGTGTTCGACGAGAGTCACTACGCCAAGACCAGTAGCGCCCAGCGCACGAAGGCCCTCAAGGAGATCGCAGCGTCGATCCCCGCCGAGGGTCTGGTCCTCGCGCTCACAGGGACACCCGTCCTCAACCGCCCGATCGAACTGGTCTCCCAGTTGGAGATCCTTGACAGGATCGACGATTTCGGCGGGTCGTGGAACTTCCGCAAGAAGTACTGCGACGCGAAGCACAACGGCTACGGCTGGGACTTCAAGGGCTGCTCCAACGCGGACGAGTTGAACGAACTGCTTCGTCGCACCTGTTACGTCCGTCGCCAGAAGGCTGACGTCCTCACCGAACTGCCCGCCAAGGGCCGTTACACGGCTGAGGTCGAAATGGGTCACGCTGCTATGGCTGCGTACCGTGCCGTGGAGAACGACACCCTTGTGTGGCTGGCTGACGGCCAGCGGCATGAGCAGGCTGACGTGCTGTCCAAGATCACGACCCTCAAGCGCCTAGCGGGCGAGGGCAAGGTCGAAGCCGCCATTGAGTGGATCGACTCGTTCCTTGACAGCACCGACCGCAAGTTGGTCGTGTTCGCCCACCACATTTCCGTGGTGGACGCTTTGGCTGCCAAGTACGGCGGTCTCAGGGTTGCCGGTAAGGACTCTTCGGAGGCCCGTCAGGCTGCCGTGGACACGTTCCAGAGCGATCCCGACGCACGGGTCATTGTCCTGAACATGAAGGCTGGTGGTGTGGGCCTCACCCTCACCGCAGCGTCCGACGTCCTGTTCGTAGAGCAGGGCTGGACCCCTGCCGAGCATGATCAGGCCGAGGACCGCTGTCACCGCATCGGGCAGGAAGAGCATGTGTCGGCGTGGTACCTCCTTGCGGAGGGCACCATCGATGATGACATCTATGCGCTGATCGCTAAGAAGCGGTTGGTGGTGGATGCCGTCACCGACGGGGACGACGAGGCTCAGGACAGCGTCCTCAACGATCTCGTTGCGACGCTGATCAAGAGGACGAAGTAAGAAATCTGTGTATTTGGGTGGGGGGAGGTTGTGACACCTACCCCCCACCCTGTACACTGACAGGTGAAGCAATGCGATACCCAGCCAACTAGCGAAAGACACATCAGACATTATGAAGAAAGCAGACATCAAACCGAACAGCGTCTATTACGTGAGCCAAGGCACCTACAACATGAACAGCGTGCGGCAGAACATCCGTAGTGGCTACATCCTCACGGGTGACACCATTGAGTGGCTGCCCCAGTACTCCACCGTGGAGCGTGCCGAAGAGTGGAAGGTCAAGTACGGAGAGCGTTATCAACTCGCGTACCTTGACCCGTCCAACTTCACGGTCGTTACGCCAGACCACACAGCGATGGCGTTCCTTGCCATTGACGACGCGAAGACTGTGGTCGACGTGATCGTTGAGGCTAACGGCCCCGGTTCGGATGACTACAGCGATGTTCGCAACGCACTTCGCACCCGGTTCCCGAAGGCCATGGGCCACAGCAGCATCACCGCTGACAGGCTTGTCAGCAGGATCCACGTGAAGCAGGTCGAACGTGAGATCGATCAGGACGCGTACTGGGCCAAGGCGCAAGCCGACGCTGACGCGGCCACCCAGCGTGTGATCGACAAGGCAGCACAAAAGGTCGCCTACGGGCATTACCGCAAGTGGGCGGACGCCGAGTTTGTCGCCAATGTCGCGCCGGTTGTTCAGGATGCGCTGCGCGGTATTCCGCAGGGCTTCATCGACGTTGTCGACAACGAATCGTTCCAGAGCAAGATCGTTTGCGACGGCGACTTCGACACTCTCTACAACAATTGGGGTGTCAACCTGACCGACAATGACGGTGAGACGGGTGTGGTCTTCGGCCAGCGGACGTTCAGCAGCAGCGAGGTTGAGATTGGCATGTCCTTCTCAACCATGTTGGCGATGGCCTTTGCGTGGAAGACGGTCTACGGAGATCGGGACGCGGACGACATCGTGACAGAGTTTGCTCCCACCTTCGACCTCACTCGTCCTCCTGCGGAGGCACGGGCATGAGCAGCGCCAGCAGTAACGGCACTTGGATTGTCGGCGAGTGGGTCAAGGTCAGACGCGGTGGCGGGACACACGGATACCGACTACACACGCATCCCGGCTACGGCGCCGAATGGCAGCGAGGTTACGACGGCTATGTGGCCGAAGTTTGGCAGAACTCCTACGGGGGGTGGGAAGGCACGGTCCCCTCGCCTACGGGCGAGATTCGCAAATCTGGGTGGGCCATGAGTCGGCGTGTGCTGATGAGGCACACCCGCTTGTGGGCGCTCAATCAGATCGTTGACATGGTTACATCAACAAACGACACGAAAGCAGAAGACAAATGAAGACAGCAGAGATCATCACAGACACTTGGGTCAAGGTCGAAGCCGGTCATTACGTCCACACCACGGACGACGGCTACACGGCGACCGTCACCAAAGACGGCTACGGCAACGGGTGGACCGCTGAGGCGGCTTCGCTTTCGGGTCTAACTAGCGGTAGCAACATGTGGCACGAAAGCATGGCTGACGCTCGCGAGTGGGCGCTCGTCCTGATCGACAACCTGCGGGAAGAGGCTGGAGAAGGCTTCATTAAAGACACTTGGGTCAGGGTCGAAGCCGGTCACTACGTCTACACCACGGACGGCCCATTGGGTGCCTATACCGCTCATGTCAGGAACTCCGGCTATTCGTGGTATCTCCAGTCAAAGGCTTGCTGGAACGTGGANGCATTTTCCCATACGGGTCGGNACACGGTCAANCCNNANCNNGACCCCGACCGGTNTGGGGAGACCACGCTGGCAAAGGCGAAGATCNGAGCGTTGGNGCAGATCCAAAATCTTCGGGTGTTGGATGAGATCGAACGGCTCACCGAACGACTCCGCTCCAACTCCCGTCACACAATGGGCGTCGGGGCTGGGATCACGATGGGGAGTACCAAGTTTCACCCCAACGGTCAACCTGTCGACAACGACTATCGGGGTTCATTCACCCTCCACGGCGGTCTCCACACCTACAAGGTGACTGTCGAAGTGGAGGTCGGCTGACATGGCTGTTCCCATTGACGACGCTGCCGGTGCTTGGCGACGAATCGGCAACGTCAACTCTCGTTACCCGTGGGACGACTGGTTTGACGGCCAGTTGTGGAAGATCGGTCCCGAGGACGTCACAAAGGCGTCCTTTCGGGACCTGTCTACCTACGCACTAAGAGTCGCACGTGACCGCGGGGTCACGATTGTTACGCGGCGCGCAGAATACGACCCCGCAACAGGCACCTACGGGTGCCTGTACATCCAGAAGACGTCCGACACCCGTCGGCGTCGTACTACAAAAAGAAAGGCACACAATGCCTAGACGACGACAAGAAGCACAAGGCCACCTCATCACGATGGTGGTCGACACGCGCAACGCAGAACTCGCTGCCAAGGAGACGTACCTGTTGGCTCAGGACGCTCACCTTGCAGCCCTGAGGCACGCCCGTAAAGAGGGCGAGACTCTGGACAATCTTGCTGACGCGCTTGAATGCTCGAAGCAGTGGATCCACAAGTGGACAACCTTCGGGCGTGAACACAACAGGGTCTACGCTAAGAGCGCATGACCAACATCGCCACCGACCTTCAAGATAACGCCATCCCGATTGATTCGATCCAGTCGCATCCTCGCAACCCGAGGAAAGGCGACATCCAAGGAATCGCGGACAGCCTGAGGGTCAACGGCCAGTACTCCCCCGTCATTGTGGATGCCCGAAACGGCAACATTCTGGCGGGGAACCACACGTGGAGGGCAGCGAAATCTCTTGGCTGGGATCAGATCGCTGTCCTCCATGTTGAGGTGGACGACAACCAAGCGAAACGTATTTTGTTGTCCGATAATCGGACGTCCGACCTTGCGACGTATGACAGGCCCAACCTGATCCAACTGATCGAATCGATCCGCCCTGACCTTGACGGCTCAGGGTGGGATGAACGATCGTTGGACAGGCTCCGGCAACTAGAAGACGAAGACGAAGACCTGTTCGGTGGCAACCCCGACGGCAACGACAAGGACCCTGCCACCACCAAGAAGATCCACGTNGGGAAGAACCTGATCCTTCTCCANGCCGACTACTTCACAGAGTGGTTTGAGGCTCTAGGTGAGGGTGTCGACGCCGTTGACAAAGTCCGGCAGATGTTAGGCCTAACCGACGACCCCGAACCGAAGCCGACGAAGGCTGGGAAACGCTGGACCCACATCTCCGGTGAGACACCGACCCACCCCGGTATGGACGCCTGCATTTGGGTCCCGGTCGAAGAACTGACCCCTCACCCTGAGAACGCCCGCCAAGGCGACGTTGGCGCTATCGCAGAGTCTCTGCGCGTCAACGGCATCTACCGCCCCCTGATCGTTCAGGAGTCATCGAACCTGATCCTCAAGGGCAACAACACATGGCATGCGATCAAGACGCTTGGCTGGGACACCGTCCCGGTGGTCTTCCTTGACGTCGATGATGAAGAGGCCCGCCGTGTGCTGCTGGCCGACAANCGGTTGGCGGACAAGGCTGGCTACTACAACGCCATGCTGGCCGAAGTCCTGATCGATCTGGACAGCCTTGACGGCACTGGTTTCACCCCGACCGACATCGACGACATCCTCAAGGATCTGCCACAGGAGCGTGACCCGTCAGCGATGATCGGCGCCCCAGCCGACGTTCGCCGGGTCGCCACGATCAGGCTTGGCGGTCTGACGATCTCCACGTGTGGCAAGCAGTACTCGGAGTGGGAACACGACATGATTGCGGAGGGCTACATGACGAAAACGGAGCGAGGTCATCGGATCGCTGAACTGCTCGGATTGAGTCCGGCACGCTACGAGGTTTGGGCCTCGCTTGCCGACCCGACCACAGGCAACAAAGAGATCAAGAAGTGAACGATGGGGGAGCGGAAGGCAAAGTTCGCGCACATCGTCCTGACCAACGCTGACGCTCTCACGAAGGCGACGTACAACCCTCGGAAGACGGATTCACACCGCTTTGATCTGGTGAAGATCAGCCTCCAGAAGTTAGGTTGGGTCCTCCCCATGTACGTCACTGCTGACGGGGAGGTCTTGTCCGGCCATCAGCGTCTGGACGCCGCTCGCGAGTTGGGCGCTACGAAGGTCCCGGTTGTGGTCCTGCCTGATCTGGATCTGGATCGCCGTAGGGGCGCCAACATCGTGTTCAACAGAGCCACGAACGACATGCACAAGAACGACTCTGGTGAGAGCCTGTCGGAACTGTTACCCATGTCGGTTGTGAAGGAAGCGATCTCAGGGCTGCCTGACATCACCCCAGATACCGATGCTTGGTATCCGTGCATGAACGTGAAGCCCGTCGACACGAGAGACCTCATGGGCAAGAACATCGCCACGTTCCTGTCTCATGCCATTAGACAGGCGGAGAGCCTGTACCACTGGGCGAAGACATCCATCCCGGTCGTTATCACGGCCAAGGGAAAGGTCGTCAATGGCCTCGGCAGGCTCCAGCATTCGTCAGAGGCCGGTATCCCCGAGGTTCAGGTCGTGACGGTGTCCGCTAAGAAAGCCGAACTGGCTCGCATCATGCTGAACCACCTGTCCATGGATTTCGATCTAGAGGACAAGTACGCCGACATCCTCCGTTACAACTCGTTCCGGCGTGCCAGTAACCGTCAGGAGTTTCTGATGCCGACGATGTGCTGTGACCTGATCACAGCGACGTCGAAGACTGGCAAGACGCAACGCATGGCGTCCTCGTTCGTGCCGTCTAACGCCAAGCACGTCAAGGCGTGGAAACGCTGGTACGGAGAAACCGTCTTGGACTTTGGCGCTGGCCTGTTGGACAAGTCACTCGTGATGCGTGACGTGATGGGACGTGCTGCGTGACGTGATGTGATGTGATGTGATATGGTGTGTGATGTAATGTGATGTGATGTGTGAGGTGATGTGATGTGTGA
>PATE01000010.1 GCA_002712305.1 Gemmatimonadota bacterium
AGTTGCCCCCCAATCCGAACATCGACGTCCTCCGTAAAGAAGCCCGCCACCTCTTGCGCGCTTTTCACAGCGGCGACGCCGAGGCGACTCGGTCTGTCGAGGCGCACGCAGAACATCTACCCCCATCCTCAACGTCCTTTTCTCTGCGCCATGCCCACCAGGTTGTGGCGCGTTAACACGGTTTCACCCGTTGGCAAGCCCTACGCGAGAGCAGCACTTTGCTTGATCGTGAACTCGTAGGATTACGGTAAAAGGATCCATTGTGAAGACTGATGCTGTGATCCATGGCCAAGAAGAAGAATGTTGGGCCTTGCAGAAACCACAGTTTGGCGCAGTTTTAGGAGAACGTGTGAGCCCGTAGCTCAGTTGGTAGAGCAACGGACTTTTAATCCGTGGGTCGAGGGTTCGATCCCCTCCGGGCTTACCACTTTTTTTCAGGACGTCAGGGGTCTCTGGCTCGAGTCAGAGACCCCTTCCTTTTTCGATCTACGCTTGATCGTCGCCTCAGGGTGCGTCAGGAACGGCGGCACTTCCACTGATTGCAGCACTCACCCAGTCCATGAGCCCGAAAACGGCCAGCAAGTAGGGTGTCAGGAACAGGAAAAGGAGCATCTGTGCCAGCCTGCGACGCTGGCGCAGCTTTCGTTCGATGTCAGGGGCTCCCGCGGCTCGCTCAGCGGCGGTGGAGAGCAGAATCCGATTCCACACCGTCAAATAGGCGACGGTGGCTGAGGCTCCGATGAGAATATGGAGAGCACTTTCGAGCACGTAGAGACTCGTTCCTATTTGTCCAGGACGAGGTCCCGGCACCAGCACTGCGCACGCTCTGAGAGCGTCTCAAAGAGGTCAGGGGGCATACACGGTGCTAGTTCGCCCGGTCGTCGGAACCAGGGCGCATAGTAACCGACGCTCGTCATGACCCGCGTCTGCTGCGACGTATTGGCCGTGCCTCCATGCCAGGTTCGTACATCCCGAATCAACGCCGCCCCCGCTGGGGCACGCACGATGGACTGACGCATCCACTCCGGCTCCTGCTCAAGCGCCGGGGGCCGCTGCCGATTTCGTTGTGTGCAAGCGACGAACCGAGTTGCACCATTCTCTCGTGTGAAATCGACCATGGGAAAGTTGGCCACGATGAAGGGCGTCGGTAGGTCGGCCAGAACGATTCGCTGTTCGGGGTCGTTGAGACAGTCACCGATGTCGGAGTGCAGGTGCTGGATCTTGGCGCCGGGCAAGCTGTAGTCGCCACCTGCACCAGAGCAGACGAAATCCTCGCTCTCCCAGATGGCTGTTACGACATCGACGACCGGGTCCAGTTCCACAAGCTGCGCCCACTCCGGGTGCTGAATCTGCTGGCCAAAGCTGTAGCGGGCGAATCCGCGATTCGCCTCTTCCAAGGCAATCGCCCCCGTCTGCTCGCCCACGACACGGTCAGCCCCTTGGCGGGCGAATTGCAGTTCGTCGGCCGTTAGTGCATCGGCGAGCAAGACAAAACCATCTCGTCGAAAGATCTGGACGGCTCTTTCGACTTCGCCTGCTGTTACCACTTCGAAATTGGCGAGCTGCTCAGTCATCGTAGCCATAGAGGGCTATTACCACCTTGTGGATTGGAAAGCCCAGCCGGGCTCGATCTTCTGCATTTCGATCTCATCGTCACGATGAGTCAGTCCGCACTTCAGATACTGTTCATGCTGCTTCGCAAGAGCCTGGCGATCCAACTCGACGCCGAGGCCAGGCCCTTCGGGAATGGCCAGACAACCTTCATCGAATTCGAAGCGGCCCCCCACGACCACCTCTTCCGACTGCCAGGGATAGTGGGTGTCGACGGCATAAGTCAGATTCGGAACGGCCGCGGCCAGGTGGGTCATCGCGGCCAGACTGATGCCTGCGTGGCTGTTGGAGTGCATGGACAGCCCTCGGTCAAAGGTGCTGCAGAAACGACCGAGTTCGACGGAGGCCCTGAGCCCTCCCCAGTAGTGGTGGTCGGCGAGAATGATATCCTCCGATCCTAGTCGCACGCTGCCGGGCAGGTCCTCGAAACCGGTGGTGCACATGTTGGTCGCCAGGGGGATGTCGACCTTCTCTCGTACAGCCGCCATCCCTTCCTGGCCCCTGGCTGGGTCTTCGAAGTATTCAAGGAGCCCCTCCAGTTCCTTGCCCCAGCGTATGGCTGTCTCTACCGACCAGACTGCGTTCGGGTCCAATCGCAGAGGCACATCAGGGCCGAAGGCGTCGCGCAGGGCCCGGATGCAATCGACTTCGATGGACGGATCGAGGGCTCCCCCTTTCAGTTTCACCGACTGGAACCCAAAGGCCTCACACATGGCCTGGGCTTGAGCGACGATGTCGTCGGGTGTCAGGGCCTCGGCTTGGCGTCCGGCTGCCCATCCGGAGGCTGCCGGATCGGTTCCGAATTCCAGTTCACCACCGGCGCCCTCGTGCTTGAGGAACAGATAGGCGGAGAACGGAACGCGGTCGCGTGCGCGGCCCCCGAGCAGATCGACAACCGGGCGATCAGTCGCCTTTCCCACGAGGTCAAGACAAGCCACCTCAAGAGCGGAGAACATGTGAACGAGTTTGCGCTGATCCCAGGGCTGCGTCCCACGCTGATCGCCACTGTCAGCGCCATAGCGACTCTCCAAGGCCTCCCACAGCCGTGTGGTTTCGTACGGACTGCAGCCGACGACGACCTCCGCCGCCGAGAGCAGCGCCTGCCGCGTGTCCTCGCTTCCGGGAATCTCGCTGATGCCACTGATCCCGTCCTCGCTGACTAATTCGACGACGATTCGCAACGCATAGGGTGCGTGCAGGCCTGCGGCGTTGCGCAGTGGGGGATCGCTGATCGCGATAGGAGTGACATTCAGCTCGCGGATCTTCAAAGGTGGTCTCCGGCGCGGGATGGGTGTGAGGGAGCGACATATTGTGTTATTTTCGATGCATGCGGGCAATAGGCATATGGACAACGGGCCTGGGCGATGTGTTCCAGCAAGGACGATCTTGAAGACCGGCGGAGGGTCTCTCGTCTTTCTTCTCGCTGCGGGAGTTCTGCTCACCTCAGCCCTGGCCGGTGGACAAATTTGGGCCATCACGGGGTCCGTTGACGCGGGGGTGCTGTCCGGTGTTTCTGTCGCAGCGGTCATGGCAGTGGCAGCACGCGCGTTGTACGGCCAGATCAGCAGAGCGGGACGCAAGAAGATGTTCGCATCGGTAGAGGAGTTGCAGGATGGGGAATTCGTCGAGATTCGAGACCCCATGGAGGACAGTGCACGAACCGTGGTCACGACCAAGGCCCAGGAGCGCCCCGACCGAGTGGCGGAATCGCTTCGCTCCATAATGTCGACGAAGAACAAACCCACCAGGAAGCGCTGACAGGATATGTCTGACGATGGGAAGTGGGAGTCTGGGGTCTGAGTTGATCATGAGAATGATGCTGGCCATGGCCCTTTTGCTGGTTTGGGGCTCATTTTCGCTCGCGCAAGAGCACCTGCATCTGACGACGACGACGGCCATCGAACGTGCCATGGAACACAACGAGTCGGTCTTGATCGCCGGGAGTCAGCGACGGGGGGCACGTCATCGTCTTCGCGAAGCAAGAGCGGACGGCCTTCCTTCGCTCGATGCAAACTTCAACTATACACGAAACTGGCTTCTTCCGACGTTCATCTTTGCCGATCAGATCGTCAAGATTGGCAGTGACAACAACCTCACAGGTGCACTGACCCTTCGTCAGCCTCTGTACACAGGAGGGCGGGTTCGAGGTGGCCTTCGGCGCGCACGGCACGAAGCCGCTTCGAGCAAGCAGGGGCAGCGTCTCATTCAGCAGCAGATCGCGGCCCAGGTGGAAGTGGCCATCTACGATCATCTGCTGGCTGCTGAGATCCTCGAGGTCAATCGCATTGCCCTCGCCCGTGCCCGGGCGAATCTTCAGCAGGTGTCGGCACTACACCGCGTGGGACAGGCAAGTGAGTTTGATCTGACGCGGGCTCGCGTGCAGGTGTCGACGGCAGGCGCAGATTCGGTGGCCCGCGCCAGCCAGTTCGAAGTGGCCGAGATGGCTCTGAAGGACCTGATCGGCGTGTCTCTTGGCCAGCAGATCGTCCTGGATGCACAGTTCCGGCAGCGTACCTCTTTGCCGACGCATGATCTGCAAGGACTCATCGAAACCGCTCAGAAGCGCCGTCCCGAGCTGAGGCAGTGGCGGGAGCTGATCAACGCACAACGAGGGGCCATGTCCGTCGCTCAGGCGGGTGGGCGCCCAAATCTCGATCTGGTGGCCAATGGGCAGATGCAGTTTCAGGACGATGCCATCGCAGATGCGACGGACTCAGATCAATGGCGACGCAGTTGGTTTACCGGTGTTGTGCTCAGCATCCCTCTCTTCGACGGACGGCGGGCGCACGCACAGACGGCGCAGACAAAGCAGCAGATTCGCCAACTGAAGCTCGAGCAGGTGCGCACGGTTCGCACGATCGAACGACAGGTGCGCCAGGCACTTCTCGATCTACGCGAAGCACAGGGACGGTTGCGTGCGCGACAGGGGTCGGTAGGTCAGGCGCAGAAGGGATTGCAGGACGCTGAGACCCGCTATCGCACCGGGAGTGGTCGTCAGTTGGAAGTCCTGGATGCCCAGTTGACACTCGTCGAGGCTGAAACCGAGTCCGCCAGGGCATACCGAGATCAAGCGGCTGCCCTGGTCGGGCTCGAACTGGCCGTTGGTACCGTGGCAGAACAGGGCAACGGGGACAGCCGATCGAGGTCGGCTGATACAGAGCCATAGGGACAGGTTTGATCAACCCCACCAGCAGCACGACGGTGCCTGCAGGCTTGTCTCCAGGCAGCCCCACACAAGCCCATATCGATGAGGCGCGATTGCAGGAGGCTTACTCGCTCGTGAGCAGTTGGGTTGCCGAGGGCAACGCATCAGGAGCTGTCGTGGCAGTCGCGCGAGGCGGCTATTGCCTGGAACCTCAAGCATTCGGGACTCGTCGTTGGCGACAAGACGCGCGCCCTATGGCGGCTGACGATGTTTTCCTGGTGGCATCGGTCACGAAACCGGTTACCGCCGCAGCCCTCATGCTGCAGGTCGCCGCGGGTCGAGCACGACTGATGGATCGAGTCGGCGATTATCTGCCCGAATTCACCGGTGACGGGCGCGAGTCGATCCTGCTCCAGCACCTGTTGACGCACACCTCGGGGCTCCCTGACATGCTCGAGACCAACGATCAACTGCGGATCGAACACGCGGATCTTTCCCGATTCGTTGAAGGGGCGTGCAGAGCGCCTTTGTTGTTTGGCGCCGGTGAGCGTGTCAGCTACCAGAGCATGGGTACGCTGCTGGCCGGTGAGATCGCGGCTGTTTTGTCCGGTCAATCTCTGCCGGAACTGATGGAGACAGAGCTGTTCGCACCTTCGGGGATGTCGAGCACGATCCTCGGCTACGACCCGAGGTTGGATGATCGCGTCGTTGCCGTCGATCTGCCGGACGGCGTCGAGCAGGAGTCCGATTGGCACTGGAACAGCGATTACTGGAGGTATCTGGGCGCGCCCTGGGGAGGAATGCACGCCAGTGCCACCGATCTGCTCGGCTGGCTTGAACTGTTTCTGCGCGCGGGGAAACAGGATCGCGATCAGGTCGTGGATGCCTCCCTCTGCGGCCAGATGTCAATCGATCAGACCGGCCAAGTGGTTGGACTCAACGACACCGACCGACTGAGCAATCGCTGGGGGTTGGGCTGGCGCATCGGTGCCTGGGGGGAGATGGGCTCCAAGCAGAGCTTTTCACATGGTGGCGCCACTGGCACGTTGGTCGGCGCAGACCCGTCCACGGGGCTCAGTTGTGTTTTGTTGAGTACACGCCCCGGCGCTCCCTTAAGTGAGTTTCTCTCGGCGATTCAGCGTGCAGTACTCACGGAATGACGGTTGCTCGACGAACCCCTCAAATGACGACTGAACAGTGATGACAGATCAACGGAACTTCAAGGTTCGCGCTTCACACTGCGACCATCGAGCCTCCGAGGACGAGATCCTCGAGACCCTTCGACGGACAACTGCGCCACTGTCGCGCTCGTGGGAACGTTTGGAGAAGGCAGGGCGCATTGTGCTGAAATTCAACATGATCAAGGCGCCCGGCGGTGTGATGTATTATGCGGGGCGTCGACGCGAACTGGTTGACGATGCGTTCTGCCGTGCGACACTCCGCTTACTCAGAGAGCGTACGAGCGCAGAGCTGATCGCCACCGACACCTATCCCTATGGCAACGGGCATGTGACACCCGACGATTTCAACTACCGCTACCTGTTAGATGAGTTCGGTGTCCGTTATGTCGATTCGAACCTGCCACCCTTCAAGACCTTTGACGTACCCGGTGGCGGATGCATGTTCGATCGCTATGTACTGAATGAGGTATTCTCCGAAGCTGATGAAGTGGTGTCCGTCGCGAAGATGAAGAATCATGCCTTCATGGGTGTCACCCTTACGCTGAAGAATCTGTTCGGTCTGCCCCCGATGATTCCGCCGCAGGGGCGCACACGCTCCTACTATCACCATCTTATTCGACTATCCTATGTCCTGCCCGACCTCGGCATGATCACCGATCCCTGTCTCAACATCGTTGACGCGCTGACGGGACAGAAGTGGCGCGAGTGGGGCGGCGACGGACGGATCTGTGACACGATGCTGGCAGGCGACCATCCCGTTGCCACGGATGCCTGTGGCACGCGCTTGATGGGACACGATCCGCAGAGCGATTGGCCTGTGCCTCCCTTTCGTCGTGATCGAAACCATCTGCTGATCGCCGCCCAGCACGGGTACGGGAGTGTGGATATCGATCAGGACGTCGACTTTGAGTCTGAGGTCGAGGGACCACTGGCCGATTTCGATTCCGAGGAAACCGACTCAAGTGCAACGGTCGCCAGTTGGAGACGCACAACCTGTGAGCAGGGGCTGATCTATCAGGACAAAGCAAGAGAATTCTACGACCAGTATCGCGGGCAGTATATCTACTTGCAGGATGGTGAGGTCGTGTGGAATGGAGAGGACCCGAGGAATCTCGGAAGCCGACGGCAACTCAGCGGAGAGCGAAAGAACTCAGCCCTCTGGCTGAAGCTCGTGGATCCAGATGAGACAGAAGGCGAAGTCTTTGGCGCCTACGAGGAATGCCTGACGGCGGCATGAGGGATCACATGGAGGCGCTTGGAATCGACATCGGCGGTACGGGGATTAAAGGGGCGCCGGTCAATACCGTGACGGGCCAGCTGCTGACTGAGCGTTATCGGCTGCCCACACCCCAGCCCGCAACCCCGGAGGCCATGACCGAGACGGTCCACCAAATCGTCGAGTACTTTGACTGGAAGGGCCCCGTGGGAGCGGGGTTCCCTGCCATCATTCACCAGGGCGTAGCCAAGTCTGCTGCCAATATCGACCCGTCATGGATTGGCCGAGACGTGCGCGCCATGTTCGAGGATGCCTGCGGGTGCCCGGTCACCGTTCTCAACGATGCAGATGCGGCGGGAACTGCAGAGGTTCGCTTCGGCGCAGGTGCGGGGCGTGATGGGGTCGTGCTGGTGCTGACACTGGGGACGGGAATTGGTTCGGCCCTGTTCACCGACGGGCACTTGGTGCCGAACACAGAGTTTGGCCACATTGAGATCGGTGGCAAGGTGGCCGAAACTCGAGCAGCCGATAGTGCCCGGGAGCGTGAAGAGTTATCGTGGAAGAAGTGGGCCCGACGCCTCGATCGTTATCTTGATCGCCTGGTCTTCTATCTCTCGCCCGAGATGATTATCATCGGTGGGGGAGTGAGTAGAAAACACGAGAAATTCCTGCCGCTCCTAACGATCGATGCCCCTATCGAACCGGCGCAGTTGCGCAATCAGGCGGGCATCATCGGCGCCGCAGCAGCAGCGATATAGGGCATCTGTGTGCGTTGAAAAGTGTGACGCCACCCACGTCGCTGATTACCTTTTGATCATCCATTTGCGAACCAGAGAGAATCATGCTCAGAGGTGACAAGGAACTGATCGTCGTCGGGGATCGTGTGTTGCTGCGACTCGACGAGCAAGAACAGCGCACAGAGGTGGGGCTCTATCTGCCACCAACTGCGTTGGAAAAGGAAAATGTGCAGAGCGGGAGGGTCGAGGAAGTCGGTCCCGGCATTCCACTGCCTCCGAAGACGGATGATGAGGATGTTCCCTGGGCCGAAGGTGGGGAGCAGATGCGCTACATCCCGCTGCAGCCTCAGAAGGGGGACCATGCGATCTTCACAAAGAAGGATGCAGTGGAGATCAAGTTCGACCACGAGAAGTACGTTGTCGTGCCGCACGGTGCCATTCTTGTATTGGTGAGGAATACGGGATTGCTCGATGGCCCCACGTTGCTGACGCCCGACGAGAACTGACCCTGGGCAACGCACGGCTAACAGGCGCTCTCGACGTTCGCGTACAAGAGAAAGGGCCCCACCTCGCATCGAGGTGGGGCCCTTTTCGATTCTCTTTCGGGATCTGTCGCGCTGCGACGTATCGATTATTGAATCAGGAAGGGGATACCTTGGTCATCCCAGCCTCGCGAGACGTAGTCCTGCATCGTCAGTGCGAACAGAATCAGCAACCAGAAGAAGCCTGATCCAGCGAACACCCACATCAACGGCGTATTGTATCGCACGTGCATGAAGAAGAGCACGACGAGGCTCGCCTTGAAGATGGCAATGGCGAGCGCGACAGGCGTGTTGAGCGGCCCAAGTTCGAGAAAACCAACGGCCACTGTGATCGCCGTGAAGATGAAGAGACACGAAATCACGGAGAAGTAGACCCGCATGGGGACGATATGGGGCTCGTGCTGCCCGTGCTCGCCTTGATGGCTGTGGTCGGGTGCGTGGGCGCTCATAGGTGTCGTCCGATGAGATAGAGCAGCGGGAAGAGGAAGATCCAGACGATATCGACAAAGTGCCAGTAGAGGCCAAAATTCTCGATCGGGCTGTAGTACTGAGGTCCGAATTTCTCTGCGCGGATCTTCGGAATGAGCCACAACATCAATCCCACACCGATGATCATGTGCAGTGCATGCATGCCCGTCATGACGAAGTAGAAGGAGAAGAAGATTTTCATGGGCCCCGCCATAGGACCATCCCACTGGAAATTCAGACCCGGGATCAGATGGTCGTGGTATTTGTGCGAGTACTCGATGGCTTTGACACCGAGAAAACCCAATCCCAGGACCATCGTCGCCATGAACCAGTTGAACACGCTGCGGTGCAGTCCCTGCTGTGCACAGCGGACCGCCATGGCAACAGTAAACGAACTGGCGATGAGGATCACCGTATTCAACCCACCCCAGGCAATGGGAAGCAGGTTGCTACCTTCGACAAAGGCGTTGAAGTATTTGTACCGATAGACCGTGTAGCCCGCGAAGAGTCCGCCGAAAAACATGATCTCCTGGGCAAGGAATGCCCACATGCCCATCGTTGCGGCCCCATGCTGCTGCTTCAGATCGTCGAAATAATGCTGCAGGGCAGGGTGGTGGGAGGCTGTCTTAGACATGGACCGTCTCCCACCTCAATCTGTGCGCCTCAAGTCCTGTTGTTGTCGTCACTGTCATCGTAGGGTCAGGTGTAGTGGTTGGTGATGAGCTTCGAAGCCATCAGGCGATAGTGCCCGTCGTTAGTGGGACCCCTTGTCGGCCAGAAGAACGTCTTCTTCCTCGTAAGCGTACGGCTCACTTGTTACGATTGGTGTCTCGTGGAAATTGTGCGGAGTCGGCGGCGACTCAATTTCCCACTCGAGGCCCTTGGCTGTCCAGGGATTGGGGCCCGCCTTGGCTCCCTTGAACAGGGACCATACGAGGCAGACGAAGAGGACCATGTATCCGAGGCCAAGCACCGTCGCACCGCCTGTGGATGCCACATGCAGGATCTGGAACTCCTCGGGATAGACATGGTAACGTCGCGGCATCCCCAAGTATCCGAGGACGAACTGCGGGAAGAAGGTCAGGTTGAAGCCGAGAAAGATGAGAACCGCGCCAGTCATTGCCCACGCTTCGTTGTACATCCGCCCCATCATTTTCGGCCACCAGAAGTGCAAGCCTGAGAGATAGGCCATCACCATGCCGCCAACCATCACGTAGTGAAAGTGGCTGACGACGAAATACGTATCGTGCAGGTGAATATCCATGGCCAGCGTGGACAGAAAGGTTCCCGTGAGACCGCCGATCAGGAACAGACCAATAAACCCAAGGGCATACATCAGCGGAGATTTGAGATCGATCGATCCCCGATACATCGTCGCTGTCCAGTTGAAAATTTTCACCGCTGTCGGAACGGCGATGAAGAAGGTGATGAAAGAGAACACCATGCCCGCGTAGATCGACTGACCCGTCGTGAACATATGGTGGCCCCACACCAGGAATCCGAGCAGAGCGATCGCCAGCGAGGAAAAGGCGACAAAGCTGTAGCCAAAAATCGCCTTTCGGGAGAAACAGGCGATGACTTCGCTGATCACTCCGAACCCCGGCACGATCATGATGTAGACGGCAGGGTGGGAGTAAAACCAGAAAAGGTGTTGCATGAGGATCGGGTCGCCGCCGAGTTCGGGATTGAAAATTCCAAGGCCGAACATATTCTCCAAGGCGACGAGCAGCAGAGTAATGGCCACGACGGGTGTGCCGAGAATCATCATCAGGCTTGTCGCATAGTGGGCCCAGATGAACAACGGCAAACGGAACCAGGTCATCCCCGGTGCGCGCATCTTGTGGACAGTTGTCAGGAAGTTGACACCCGTCAGAATGGACGAGAAGCCGTTGATGAACACGCCCATCAAGGCGACGGAAACGAACCCTGTCGAATAGGTGCTGCTGTAGGGCGTGTAGAAGGTCCAGCCTGTATCAACACCACCGGCGACGATGGCGAAAGATGCCAGTGTTCCACCTGTGATATAGCAGTACCAGCTAAGAAGGTTCAGGCGGGGGAAGGCGACATCCTTCGCGCCAATCATGAGCGGAAGAACGAAGTTTCCGAGGACCGCCGGCACGGACGGGATCAGGAAGAAGAAGATCATCGCCACGCCGTGCATCGTGAACAGTTTATTGTACGTATCGGCTTGGAATAGGTCGCCTTCGGGCGTCATCAACTCTAGGCGGATCAGTCCGGCAAAGAGCCCACCGAGAGCGAAAAACATCGTCGTCGTGATCAGATAGAGGATGCCGATTCGCTTGTGGTCCAGCGTCAGCAGCCACGACTTGATGCCGTATTCGTGGTTGAGGTAGTTCACTTCGCCGTGCCCGGCGGAGGCCGGACTTGCAGGCGTTTCTGTCGTCGTCATTGCGTCATGAACCTTGCTGTGTCGATGCGCCAGTCACTACTTGGCCGCCTCGCTCAAAGACTTGATATAGGTAATCAGCTGTAGCAGGGTCTCTTCGGAGATCTGCCCCTGGAAAGTCGGCATAATGGGTTGGTATCCGTTGACGATACTGGACGTGGGTCGAAGAATCGACTCACGGATATAAGCCTCGTCAGCGACGACGACTTCTCCCGACGCCAACTGAACTGGTTCGCCGTAGACACCCGTCAGGGTCGGTCCACGACCGCCCGATTGACTCTTGTGGCAGGTCGCACAGCCGAGTTGCTCGAAGTGCCGCATCCCTGCTTCGACCATGCTCTCTCCCGCGGCGCCGCCACCGAGCCAGTTCTGATAGTCTTGCTCTTCCATGACCACGACACGGCCGATCATCGTCGAATGCTGGGTGCCACAGTATTCCGCGCAAAAGAGGTCGTATTCACCAACCTTCGTCGCCTCGAACCACATTGTATTGTAGCGACCTGGAACGACGTCGCGCTTGGTGCGGAAGGCTGGTATCGAGAACGCATGGATCACGTCTTCAGACGTCATCGTCAGTCGAATGGGTGTGTTTATCGGTACATGCAACTCATTGATTTCGCGCTTGCCTTCCGGGTGTTGCACCTTCCACATCCATTGTTTGCCAACGACATACACGTTGAGTGCGTCTGCTGGTGCTCGATACATGCGGAAGAACATATCAGCCCCGAGCGTAAACACGCCCATGCAGATGAAGAAGGGGATGATACTCCAGGCGAGTTCCAGTGGTAGAGAGCCATGGATCGGCTTCGGTCTCTCATCATCTGACTTGCGTCGGTACTTGATGACGAAAAAGATGATGACCGCGACGATGGCCACCGTGAAGAACACGCTGATCGCCACCAGCAGGAAATAGAGAAGGTCTATCTGCAGGGCGAAGGTCGAGGCAAGCTCGGGATGTAAGGAAAAGTCCTTGGACATCTTTTTGGGTCGGTCCTTATGCCCCCGGTTAGTTCAGATGGGGGGCCGGTGGTGATGGATTGGCGTGCGACAGGGCTTGCTGTCGGCGATCACGTCGGATCGTGCTGATGATCAAACCGGCAAGGACAGCCACGGTCAGGCCGCCAGCAACGCGCAGAGTGTTCATAATGACGAGACCATACTTGCCCGTCGTCGGGTCATACTGGTAGCAGAGCAACAGCAATTCGTCGACAGGACTTCCGATCGTGTGCTGCGCCGCCTCCATCAGAGAGAATCGCAGGTCCTTGGGCGAGTATTCGACCCCGTAAAGATAGCGGGCGATGCGGCCCTCCGGCGTCAGCACCATAATCCCGCTGGCGTGGATGTAATTGTCCGTCTCGGCGTCATACTCGTACTTGAACCCGACCGACTCGGCGAGTGCATCGATCGAGGCTTGGTCACCCGTGAGAAAGTGCCATCCGCTCGCGGCACCGTCACGACCATAGCCGCCGATGTATTCCCTCTTCTTGCCTGCGGCCAAAGCCGAGGTCTCACCGGGATCGATACTTACGGTGAGGACGTCGAAATCCTGCCCGATGTTAAAATCGACGACACGCAAGCCTCTCAGAAGTCCATTCAGAACCTGCGTGCACAACATAGGGCACTCGTAGTAGGCGAGGGACAGAATGACCGGTCTGTCGTTCACCAGCTGATCCAAGCGAACCATGCTTCCCGTCTCATCCCGAAAACTCAGTCCGAGAGGAACCTGGGCGTCGAGCTTCTGCTCGATACCAATACCGTCCCCGACCGAATCATCAAGGGGTTGCGCCGTCGCAGAGAAGGCACATCCCACCAGAAGGCCGCCAGAAAAGAGAAGATGTGATAGGCGTGTCTGCATCGCTTTCGGCACTATTGGCTAGCCGCTCCCGTTCCCGTTTTCACGGGGAGTCCTCTTTCGGCCAGCAGATCCATAGCACGATCGACGGGGATCGTAGCGATTCCCGCCTCTGCATCGAGCGTGTAGTTGTTCAGTGCAGCGTCCTCCACGGCCTTTTGTGCCAGACGCACCCGCGGTGTATCAATCTCAAGCAGGGGCTCAGACATCGTCTCAACACGCGTCGCGGTGAGGGGATGGGGCTCGCCCTGCAGCAGAGGCTGATAGTACTGGAGGACCTTGAACAGTACGACAATGCCGACGAAGGACACGATGACTAGAACCGCCATCGCAATGCCAATCTTTGCCAGAGGACCTGCTGGCGCATCGCTAACTTCATGACCTGCCTCGATGGAGGCCGTGGACTGCTCAGCCATGGTGTCCATGCTCCTGTGCCTCGGCGGCAAGTGCGCCATAGTCGAACCTGGGATCGTTGCTTGGTACCAAGGGCCGCTTCTTGAGCTGGCCAAAGAAGAAAAAGACCCAAATGCCACCCAGACCGATGGGTGCTGCCAGGTCGAGCCAGTGCGGGGTGAGTGCCACCGACTGCAGCACGCCTCCATCATGATCGCGGAAGGCGGGTGCGGTAATCCAGTAGAGGTCGACGAGTCGCATGAACATCAGCCCCGAAGCGACGACGATCAGAATTCGAAGGTGGGACTTCACGCGACTGGAAAGCAGTAGCAGGAAGGGAACGGCGAAATGGAAGCCGATCAATGCGTACCCCAGATACAGCCAGCCGCCCTGAAGACGCGTGTAGTACCAGGTGATCTCTTCAGGCAGATTGCCTGACCAGATGATCAAGAGTTGTGAGAAGGACGTATAGGCCCACAGCATCACGAATCCGAGCATCATCGTACCCAGGTCGCGAAGCCGTTCATTTGTCAGCAAGACATCGAGAGGCTGATGTTTCGACAGAGGCACGCCCACAAGGGTCATGAAGGCCCAGGTCATCAACGCCATACCCAGGATGTAGATGGCGCAGAAGATGGTCGAGAACCAGTGCGGCTCCAGCGACATGAGCCAATCTGTTCCGGCAAAGGTCCCCAGCAGCGAAAGCAATACAATGCCGGGGCCCGACAAGATTTGCATCCTGCGCGTGGGCCAGGTTTCCTGTGTTTGATCCTGCTGAACCGACCAGCGAGTCAACAACATCGCCATCGCGGTCCAGATGGCGAAGTAGGCCACATAACGAATGATGAAGAACGTGCTGTTGAGATAGGGGAGCTTGTGGGTCAGCACCTCGTCGTTGGCCACTGCCTCGGTGTGCGTCCAGGGGAACAGGTCGTGCATCCCTGCGAGGATGGGCAGTCCCAGAATGAACATCACGGGCATCGTCGAGGCGCCGGCCTCCAACATGCGGCGGATGGCGAATCCCCATCGGCCGCCACCCAGATGGTGAATCATCAACACGCCCAGGCATCCCACCGGCATGCAAACCCAGTAGGTAAATCCGAGCAGGTAGGACTCGAAGAACTGTTGATGATCGGTGAGATAGCCGAACACGGTGGCGGCGATGCCGATCAGGCCGATGGCGAGTGCACGACGACGGTAGCCGTCGAATCGGGGCGCCAGGGCCTCGCTATGACGTTGGATCTCCTCGATCATTGGAGCTGTCTCTGGTCCTCAGCGGGCAACTCGTCGTAGGCCGCTTCTTGGCTGAACTGCAGGGCGCGGATGTAGGCGGCGACGGCCCAACGGTCATTGACCGGAATCCGCGATGCGTAGCTGAACATCGACCCGAAGCCGTTGGTGATGACGTCGAAGTAATACCCAATCGCGGCGTTTCGGAGACGATCTTGATGGAGCGACGGCGGCTGCTTCAGACCCCGCTGCACGACGATGCCGTTTCCACTTCCTGTTCGGTCGTGGCAAGGGGTACAGTAGATGTTGTACCGCTGTTGGCCCCGTTCTAGAAGAGCACGATTGAATTCGATCGAAGGCGGTAGGGTGGTTGCCAACTCACCACTCACCTTGCCCTCATACAGATGCGTGTCGAGTCGCAATCCACCTCGGGCGACGGTACCTTCGATCGGCGCCCGTGACGTCAGACCATCCTTGAAAAATGTGGTCGCCTCGTGCGCCTCGTATTTCTCCTGGTCATACATCCGCTGTCGGAGATCGCAACCGGCTGCAGATAGAACCGTGGCGAGTGCCACAACGGTCACGATGACCCGGTTTGTCACACGGCTGGACTGTCGTACGATTTGCGTCATGTCAGGCTTCGACCTCGGACACTTTGACAGGCCCCAAGCTCTGCAGGAAGGACCTCGTTCCCTCTGTCTCATACTGAGGATCTGTCGATTCCACACAGAGAAAGAAACGGTCTTGGCTCGCACGCTCGAACTCAGGCACGTTGAAGACCGGATGATAAGGCTGGGGCAGGCGATTGAGCACGATCAGCGCAACCACTGTTCCCACTGCGGCGAAAAGAATCGTGGTCTCGAAGGTCACCGGGATGAACATGGGGCCACTGAAGTGAGGTCGGCCACCGATGTTGATCGGATACTCGATCATGTGAACCCAGTATTGAAGGGCGAATCCGGCGAGCCCACCGATGACGCCACAGATGAAACTGATGACGGCAATATTGGTCTGCGGAAATCCGATCGCCGCACCCAAACCGTGTACCGGAAGCGGCGAATAGGCATCGAGTCGCCGGTAGCCCTCGCCGTACGTCTTCTGCGCGGCGGCGAGCAGTTCGTCGGGTGTCTCGAATTCGGCCATCAGGCCGTGAGCCCCATTCCCTGTAGAGGTGTCGTTCATACGATCTCTTAGTGTTTCTTGCCTGTGGGCAACAACGTGCGAATCTCGTGAATGGCGATGAGCGGCCAAGCGCGGACAAAGAGGAAGAAGGCGAGGAGGAAGAAACCCATCGTACCCAGATACAGCGCCCAGTCCCAGATGGTGCCCGAGTACATGTCCCATGAAGACGGCATGTAATCACGATGCATGCTGCCGACGACGATGATGAAACGCTCGAGCCACATGCCGACGTTGATAAACATGGAGACCATGAAGATCAGATAGGGGCTGGTGCGAACCCTCTTCGACCACAGAAGCTGGGGCACGAAGATGTTGCAGGTCAGCAACGCCCAATAGGACCCGCCATAGGGCCCGAACATCCGGTTGTCCATCAAGAAGTTTTCATAGATGCTGGCCGAGTACCAGGCCATGAATTGCTCCATGAAGTAGCCATAGCCGACGATCATGCCCGCCACGAGCATCACCTTGCCCATGTTGTCTAGGTGGCGGTCCGTGATGAAGTCGTGCAAGCCATACAAGGCTCGCAGGGGCAACATCAGCGTCAGAACCATGGCGAAACCGGCGTAGATGGCGCCCGCCACGAAATAGGGCGGGAAGATGGTTGTGTGCCAACCGGGAATGATCGAAACGGCAAAGTCGAAGGACACGACGGAGTGCACGGACAATACCAGTGGTGTGGACAAGCCCGCCAGAATCAGTGACGCCATCTCGTAGCGTTCCCAGTGGATGGCAGAGCCGCGCCAGCCGAGGGACAGAAAGCCGAAGATGCGTTTGGTCAACAGGTTCCGCGCCTTGTCACGATAGGTGGCAAAGTCAGGGATCAAGCCAACCCCCCAAAACAGGAGGGACACCGTCAGATAGGTACCCACGGCGAACACGTCCCAGATGAGGGGACTGCGGAATTGAGGCCAGATGGCCATGGAATTGGGGTAGGGGAACAGCCAATAGAGCGCCAACCACGGGCGGCCCGTGTGCAGGACGGGAAACATGCCAGCACAAAGCACGGCGAAAATGGTCATCGCCTCTGCGGAGCGATTGATCGACGTGCGCCACTTCTGACGAAACAGCAACAAGACGGCTGAGATCAGCGTCCCGGCGTGACCGATTCCGATCCACCAGACGAAGTTGATGATCGCGAACCCCCAGCCCACAGGGACATTCAGTCCCCAGATTCCCACCCCCTCATACAGCAGGTAGGCGATGGCAATCTGAAGCAGTCCGACAAAACACAAACCGATTGCGACAACGATGAACCACTGGATCGGTGTGTGTGGTGTCAGCACGACGGACGTGATCTTGTCCGTGATGGACGTGTACGATGTCTGCCCCGGTCCCAGCTCTTCGGTGGGTTGGTCGTAGGGGCGGCGCTCAGTGGCCTCGGGCATAGTCGTCTTTTATAGCTCTCGGTGGTTGGTATTGACGGGGTGTTTCCACACGCCGCGGCTCAATCTTGGTGCTCGACAATGCCTAAACGGTGGTACGTCATCAGCCTCGGCTGATGGCAGGGTTCGGATTCTTCACACTCGCCAGATACGTGGTACGGGGACGTGTGTTCAGGTCGGTAAGTATGCCGTAGTTGAGGGGAGAGGCTTTCAACTGCGCCACTTCTGATTTCGGGTCGGCGATGTTGCCAAAAGCGATCGCCTGCGTAGGACACACCTGCTGGCACGCGGTCTGCACGGCGCCCTCGGCAACGGCCCCAACACCATTTTCGACCTTCGCCTCGACCCGTGCGGCATTGAGACGCTGAACACAGTAGGTGCACTTCTCCATGACGCCGCGAGGACGCACGGTCACATCTGGATTCCGCTGCATCTTCAGCGATTCGGTCTCGCGATCCGCGAACTGAAGGAAGTTGAAGCGTCGGACCTTGTAAGGGCAGTTGTTGGAGCAGTATCTCGTACCGACACAGCGGTTGTACACCATGTCGTTGAGGCCCTCTTCGCTGTGGGAAGTTGCCGTTACCGGGCAAACGACCTCACAGGGAGCATTCTCACACTGCTGGCAGGGGACGGGCTGATGGAGGATTTCCGGATCGTCGAGGTCTGTGAAGTATCGATCGATCCGAATCCACGACATCTCGCGACCGTTGAGAACCTGTTCCTTGCCAACGACGGGGATGTTGTTCTCGGATTGGCACGCCACCGAACACGCATTGCAGCCCGTGCAGGCGGTCAGGTCGATGACCATTCCCCATTGGTTCGGCGAGGAGTAGTCATGGTCTTCAAACAAAGTCAATCCCGCTGGGAAGGAGTGACCCTCGTGCTGCGCGAAGTCTGGATGAGCCCGGTACTTTTCGACATCACCGTGTCGGATCAGGTGACGTTCCTCTTGCTCGGAGTTCTGTAGCTCGATGCTCTGGTGTTCCTGGGTACAGGCCAACGGGATCGTATCGAAGGTCTTGACCACAGTGACATGACTCAGATTCCATGATGCCTCGGCACCTCGAAGGGTGGCGATGTTAGAACCCACCCCCGTGCCGACACGACCTGCGTGCTCACGGCCATAGCCGAGATGGACGGTGATCACACCCGTTGCCTGGCCGGGCAAGATCCACGCCGGAACCGAGACCGACTTGCCACCCGCCGTGAGATTCAACACCTGCTCATTTTCGACGCCGAGCCGTTCGGCGGTGGCTGGGCTGATCAAAGCGGCATTGTCCCAGGTCAGTTTCGTGACGGGCCGTGGGGTTTCCTGTAGCCAGCCATTGTTGGCAAAGCGACCGTCCTGCAGATACGCGTCGGGTCGGATTTCGACCTCGAGTCCTTCCTCGAGATCCAGCGCGGCGCCGAATCCCTGCTCCAGGCGGATCTTCTGCAACGTCGGAGAGATCGCCGGCAACGTCGTTCCCGGGATCAGGCCGTCGTGCAGGGCTCGTTGCCAGGCAGCTGAGAAGTCGGTGGCCGAAGCAAAGACCGGGTCCTTCGCCCATCGATCCGCCAGAAGGTCACGGACCGGCTGTCCACCTTGGCCGGCGATAGCAGCGACCACCTCATGAGCGGACTTGCTCTGATAGAGGGGCTCGATCAGTGGTTGAATGACCGACACAGTACCGTCGTAGGCCCGAATGTCGCCCCAGGCCTCAAGCCAATGCGAGGTTGGGACATGCCAGTGGCAATGCTGAGTCGTTTCGTTGGTGTGGCTACTCATCTGTGCCCGAAAACGAACCTGCTCGATGGCACTGGCGAACTCGAGCTCACCGGGTGCGTCGTATACAGGATTCACATCGAGCATCACGAGGGCTGATACACTGCCCGCGCGCATATCGTTGACGAGTTCGACAAGGCTTGACGTCTGATCGACGGATTCAGCATCAAGGGGTGCGGTGTAATGGACGGTCTGTCCGACGTTGCCGAGAGCGGCGTTGATCGCGTGAGCCAGGGCGTGGACTGAGGCGTCCTGCTGTGCCCCGACCACGACGGCCGATCGACCACGGTGTGCCTTCAGATCCTGAACGAGGGGGCCCAGCCAGCCAGCCTCATCCTCAGACGTAGGTGCCGGTCCGTCGATGGCTACACCCAGTTCCCGAGCCAACTGGGCGGCCAGCGCGCCGATGCGACCGCGGTCGGCGGCCAGACGATGGTCGGCAACAGAGCCGGTACCCGAAGGCGAGGACTCCACGACATAGAGGCGGTTCAGACCTGAGTCTGCCCCAGCGCCATCACGGACAGCCTTCGTGCGGCGCCCCATGAAGTCGCGTGAATACCGCACCGCTGCAGGCCCTGAGTCGAACAGATCGGCGTCGAGACTGAGAACCACGTCTGCCTTGGTCAGGTCATGATACGTATTGACGGCCTGGCCAAAGGCCGCCAAGGCGCCGGCCCTTGCGTTATCTGTATGGGCTGCCTCGTACTGATGCCAGCGAGCCTCGGGTAGGTCCGCAAGCAGAGCCTTCAGTTGAGCGCCCAGCGTCGGAGATGTGATCCTGCCCGTGAGAATCCGCAGACCACGACCCTTGTTTGCCCGTGCACTGGCCACCTCGACAGCCACTGCGTTGACGAAAGCCCCCCACGTAGCGATCCGCCCGGCGTTGGTCACTGCCTGGGCGCGGTCTGGATCATAGAGGTCCAGAACCTGAGCTTGCGTGTTTCCTGTCGTGGAACCGAGGCTGGAAGGGTGCTCGGGGTTGCCCTCGATCTTTGTCGGTCGCCCCATGTGACTTTCGACAAGGACGCCGCTGCCGATGCCATTGAGCGGTGCGGCCGAGGCGTAGAAGACAGGCCGCCCGGGAAGGACATTTTCGGGTGCCCGAACCCAGGGGACGATCGCCTCCTGGGGTTGAATCGTGCAGTTGGTGAGGCCGCCCAGGGCGAGGGAGGCACTCATCAGTTTCAGGAAGTTCCGGCGGCTCACTCCGTCGGTCCATTCAGAGGCCGCTTCCGGGAACTCACGCTGTACGAGCTCTTCAAAAGCAGGGCTTGCGGCCAACTCGTCGAGGCTGCGCCAGTAGTGCTGGCCCTTTGCCTTGCCGAGTGTACTACGAAGGGTACCGAGGTCCAGTTGCTTGCGTGAGGCTGCGCCTTCGTCCTGCGGGTTCGCAGCAGCGGGAGCCGCAACCGGTCGTTGGGCCATCGGGATCTCAGGAAACTGAGGATCAGGTTCCGACTCTGATGTCGTGATTGAGTTCGAATTCATGTCTGTCAAAGGTGGCAAACCGAGCAATCAGTGAGCTGCGACACGCGTACGTCGTATTCCTCGACCAGTTGAAGACCCTGGGCCTCCTGGTCTGCCGGAGGTGTCCAATGCACGTCGAACACGCGTTCCCGGGGACGGATGTGCTTTTCTGGATTACGATGGCAATCCAGGCACCATTCCATATTCAGGGCGTTTTCAACCCAGACGAGGGGCATCTCGTTGATCGCACCGTGACAGCTGGTGCATCCGATCCCTTTGGCGATATGGATATTGTGCCGGAAATAGACAAAATCGGGCAGGTCGTGAACCCGGTTCCACTGGAGGGGCTTCTCGTCTCGCCACGCAGTGCGAATGGGCTCGAGATTCGGTGCCTCGGTCCAGATGAGCGAATGACATGTCATACAGGTCTCGACGGGGGGAATACCCGCAAAGGCAGACTCCTCGACCGAGGTATGACAATATCGGCAGTCGATCCCGATGGCCTCGACGTGATGCTTGTGGCTGAAGGGCACTGGTTGGTCAATCGCAACACCAACTTCACTGACATAGTCGATACGATTGATGTTCAGAAGTATGCTGAACAGCAGCCCCGTCACGCCGATGACGGCAATGATGGAGAACCGTGCAAGCCAATTGCTACTGCGATGAAAAACCTGCGCCATCTACGCACACACTCACGGATGGTCACGTCCTTCGGTGGGACACCTCAGGACCGTGGTCGCCTCATTCCAGGCGGTGGTCAGGTCTGTCGTTCGAAGGGAGGAAACCTGCGATAGGGGGAGGGGCGGAACGTCCCGGTCACATCGTGAACCGCCCTGAGCAGGCCTCTCAGCAAATCAGGTCAAAAAAAGTAGGAGGGTGGTTGAGGGAAGTCAATACGAGAAAATGACTGTTGTAAAAAAAAAGAAACTGAAGTCCGATCTAAAGGTCACAGAACACAAAGTCAGTCCTCGCATCTTCGGTTTCTTGACCCTGTCTGGGCCGCCTTCTATCATTCAATCTTCTCTCGATTTCTGCCGATACTGGGTAACAGGGGCATCATGGCCCCGACCCACGCCGAGCCCCACATTTGCCCCCGTAGCTCAGTCGGATAGAGCAACAGATTCCTAATCTGTGGGTCGCAGGTTCAAGTCCTGTCGGGGGTACCAACTTGGGTCAGTCGATATCGGGTGGTCCCTTAGTTATTGTTAGACAATTAGTTAACGTCTATGTCCGAACGACGACTCCATAGCTTTTTGCGCGCTGTGGGGAGAGGGCCCACGAGGTGACCGAGGCCGAACAACCGCCTGTCGATCCTGAGTTTCAGCAGAGCACTCCGGCTCCCGTCATCGTTCCGACAGAGGAGGTGGAGGAGTGTCTCCGCCTGCATCGAGAGCGGGTTGAATCGAAGGGCAAGGAAGGGGAACGAGTCTCGTTCTATCGCGCCGTGCTGACCGATGCCTATCTGCAGGGCGCCGATCTTCGAGGTGCAGATTGTCAGCCAGGCCATCCTGCAAGGCGCCGAACTGAAGAACGCGAATCTGTTCAAGGCCAACTTCTCCGAAGTTAATCTCAAGGGCGCCAGTCTGCAGCGGGCGAAGTTGCGCGAAGCGAATTTCACCGGTGCTCATCTGATATAGGCCAGTCTTCAGGAAGCAGATCTACGGGAAGCCATTCTGCAGCGCGCCGACCTGTGTGATGCCGATCTGCGAGAGGCGAATCTACAGATGGCGCAGGTGCAAGACGCGAAGATGGCTGGTGCCGAGTTGGACGGGGCCATGCTGGAGAAAGCGGACTTTCTCGATGCCCTCGGTCTGACGGCTGATCAGGTTCAAGGGGCTGTCATCGACGCACGCACTCGGTGGCCCACCTCTCTGAGAGATGAGGTCCGGTTCGAATCAGAAGGTGAAACAGTCTCCGCGGACTGACTCCGCAGGATGCTAGCTCTTCAGGGAGACCAACCCCTCTTCGCCCTCACTTCGAGCGATTACAGCGGCACCGCAACTGTCGCTCCAGACGTTGACGGTCGTGCGGCACATGTCCAGCACGCGATCGACGGCAAGGATCAGCCCCACGCCTTCCAGGGGGAGCCCAACGGCTGTCAGGATGACGGAGATCATCACCAACCCGGCCATGGGAATCCCCGCCGCACCGATGGAGGCCAGCAACGCCGTAACAACCACCAGGCCCTGCTGCAGGATGGTCAGTTCCACCCCGTACGCTTGAGCGATGAACAAGGCTGCCACACACTCATACAGTGCGGTGCCATCCATATTGACGGTCGCCCCGAGGGGGGCGACAAAGCTGGTCACCCGATTGGACACGCCCGCACGATTCTCTAGCGAGTCGAGGGTCAGCGGCAGCGTGGCCGATGAAGATGAGGTCGAGAAGGCTGTGAGCAACGCTGGAGACATGGCCTTGGCGTGCAGGATTGGGTGTAGCTGCCCAACGCTACGCAGCAGCAATGGCAGGGTGACGCCGGCATGGATGAGCAATCCAAGGAAGACAGTCAGGGCATACAAGCCCAGTCCGGCGAATACGTCGAGCCCTGTGCGCGCCACCGTCCTGCCTACGAGGGCGAAGATGCCGAGGGGGGCAAAGGCCAGGATGAAGTGGGTTACCTTCATCATGACGGCAAAAGAGCTCGAGAAGAAC
Source organism: Gemmatimonadota bacterium (assembly GCA_002712305.1). Classification (GTDB taxonomy): domain Bacteria; phylum Latescibacterota; class UBA2968; order UBA8231; family UBA8231; genus UBA12574. Next base: position 23,234 of record PATE01000010.1, read on the forward strand.
GCTTCCAGTGGTTCGCGCTGGGCTTCAGGCAATCGAGTGATAAACGTGCCGAACAGCAGAGCGAAGACGATGATCTGCAGCATGTTCCCTTCTGCCATGGCGGCGATGGGATTGCTTGGCACCAGATCTAGCAGAAGTCGCACCAAGGCAGACCAGGGCGAATCGCCGAAACGATCCATGGATGACGCGAGCCGATCCGGCTGATCGGCCAGACCGAGGTCGACGCCAACGCCAGGTTGGGTCAGATTTACCAGGACCAGGCCGGTGACGATGGCCAGCAGACTGCTCATGGTATAGTAGATGAGGGTTTTGCCACCGAGGCGTCCCACCCCGTCGCCGCCACCGAGTCCAGCGACACCGCAGATGATGGAAGTCATGATCAGGGGCACGATGACCATGCGTAGACCTTTGAGAAAAAGGTCACCCATGAAGTCGACGGATGTTACCACATCCGGAATCAGGAGGCCGGCGCCGGCGCCGAGAATCAGGGCAGCCAGGATTTGCCAATGCAGCGCCAGCCGAAAGATAGATCTGGACATGGTTTGCTCGCTCAACCAGAGTCAATGTTATGGAGTCAGTGGCGAAGCTAAGCGGCTGGCTCCCACGTGGGCAAATGGTTGGCGGCCCAACACATGCCACGATGCCGAGAACCGCACGAACCCGATCTCGATACGAGCAGTTCCGACACGACCTTCCAGCAGTCCAAGACCGGCTACCAGAAGTGACGAGGAGAGGATGACGCAGATCAGAGTCTACGATACACCCCGAAGACAGAAGGTCGACTTTGAGCCGCTGGAACCAGGGAAGGTCCGCATGTACAGCTGCGGACCGACGGTGTGGGACTACGCCCATATCGGAAACTTCCGTGCCTTCTTGTTCCCCGACGTACTGAAACGATATCTGCAGTATGCTGGCTTCGAAGTAGAGCATGTGATGAACCTGACAGATGTCGATGACCGCATCGTGAATCAGGTCAACGAGCGTGGCACCGATATCGACACGTATGTACAGACCTACATCGACGGGTTCTTCGACGACCTGGATCGGCTTGGCATCCAGCGAGCAGATCGTTATCCACGGGCGACTGAGCATGTTGGCGAAATGGTCGAACTCATCGAGCGCCTTGTGGAGCAGGGCGCAGCGTATGAACGGGGTGGCTCGGTGTATTTTGCGATTCAGTCCTTCGCATCCTACGGCCAGTTTGCCCATCTGGATCTGACGGGAATGCAGGACGGTGTTCGCATCGACAGCGACAAATACGACAAGGAACACGTGCGGGATTTTGTGTTGTGGAAGGCGTGGACCGAGGCCGACGGCAACGTCTCGTGGCCGTCTCCCTTTGGCCGTGGACGACCCGGCTGGCATTTGGAATGCTCCTGCATGTCCATGAAGTATCTGGGGAATACCTTCGACATCCACACGGGTGGTGTGGACCTGATTTTTCCACATCATCAGAACGAGATCGCCCAGAGTGAGGCTTCGACGCATCAGCCCTTCGTGCGGTATTGGATGCACAACGAATTCGTCAACATCGATGGCACCGGGATGTCCAAGAGTGAAGGCAACAACGTTCGCTTACAGGACATTGGCGACGACGAGACGATCCAGTCCTATCGCTATCTGGTTGTGACGTCTCACTATCGGACGATTCTGAATTTCACCGACGAAGCGCTGAACGCGGCGCGGTCTGCTCGGCGCCGGCTCAATCGTTTTGCCGAGAGGCTGGCGGCCGCGGCAGATGATCCAGGTGCGGTGGCGGCAAGCGATGGGACTGGTGGCTGGTCGCAACGTGTCCAAACTGCGGAACGCGACTTTCGAATCGCCCTCGACGACGATCTGAACACGCCCCGTGCGATGGCCGCTGTTTTCGGGCTCGTCGGTGAGGCAGAGAAGTCGCTGTCTGCCGAAGATCTCGTTCCGGTGGACGCGCGGGCGATCCTCTCCTTTTTCGAGGCCGCAGACGGGGTGTTGGGGTTTCTCGCCGAGCGCGACGCAGCGAATCTCGAAACGTCGGTGGAACTGACACCAGAACAGCGGCAGCGCCTCGATCAGCGGCAGGCTGCTCGCGAGCAAAAAGACTGGGCACGTTCCGACGAATTGCGCGATCAGCTGGCCGCGGAGGGCATCGTGGTGACCGACGGACCCGATGGTCAGCAGTGGTCGATGGGGTAACCGCCGTTTGCTGAGGCTGATTCCGACAGGGTGTATGAGTGGTCGAACTTGCTGAGCCGCAACGAGTAAGCACTCATCTTTCTTGACTTTCGGGGCCTCCACGAGCTTCTTTGTGGGAGCCGCTGGACGGGTTGCTCTGACAGCGATCCGTCCGCCTCCTCTTTCTTCTGCGATTAGGCGAGATGACTGGCGAGACCAGCTATCTATCCTCTGCTCTGCGATCAGAGTTGTGGTCGGCTCTCGGAGACCGTCTGCGTAGCGGCGGCGCCCTGTGCACGAATGGGGATTCCCTCGATTCCCTTTGCGAGATCTACGAGGAGATCACTGGTGAGGTGGCACCGGACCTGGTTCGTGATGAGATCCGCGAGATGGTGGTGGCCGTAAATGAGGCCCATCCCGAGACCTATCTTGCCAATGGTGTGCAGATTGGTCGGGTCGAAATGCGAGTCGCTGGTAGTTCTCGTCGCATTCCGACAAAGATCATGCCCGATCCCGAAGATCCTGAAAAGATGTGTATCGCCAATCGTGACTCCGATTCCGGCGAGGTCGTACCAGCCAATCGGCGTGGTGCGATTCGATATATCGAAAAGAGCCGCGACGACTCCTGGCGCGAAGGGCGCTGAGTGGCTGGCGACACGGCCTCCCACCCTGGCGTCGTATCACACCCCGCAACAATCGAACAGCTCAGCTTCGTGGGCTCCTGGCGTTGGAGGATCTTACCGGATTCGGTCTCCAACGCATTTCAGGACATCCTGCGTGCGGTCACCGACGAAACCGACCTCGCATCTGTAAATGAAGCGACGGCAGGTCTGATCGAGTGCCTTCAATTGTGTGGCCAGCCGTCCCTGCCGGATCTGTGCGTGGAGCGGCTCTTGAGCGACGACAGTCACCCCTTCGTCGTCGCCCTATCGCGTGACGAACATCCGGCTCCGCAGACACGACAGCTTTTCAGATATGATTTGAGACGTCTGCAGCTGCTCGCTCAGTCCCCGTGGATTGAGTGGGTGACCAAGGCTGGGGTCGATTGGCTCAGTGCGTCCGTGGCGGACATTGAAAGGCAGGCGCCGGACTCGAACCATGCTCCCTGGCACCCCCATGCGGCACGAGATCGCCTGAGCCAGTCCCTGGCAACCGCCGATGACTGGGGAGATCTCGTGGAGGATCTCGAGACCTTCTGGCGGCGTTTTGGTTGTGGCCAGCGGCAGGGAATCGTTGCCTATCGTCTCGAAGAGCACGCGGGGAAGGCGAGGCTGCGAGCGATCGAGAAATTCGATGCCTTCCCTATGGACTGGCTTCAATTCGAGTCGAGTCGTATCGGGGTAATCGAAGACAATACGCGATCGTTGCTGACGAACGACGAGGCGTCGAATGCGCTGATCTGGGGACCCAGAGGCTGCGGCAAGTCAACGCTGATCCGCGCCCTGGTGGGGCGCTACTGGGATCAAGGGCTGCGTGCAATCGAGATTCCTTCTGCCTCCTACGGGCAGTTGCCGGCCCTCTTCGATCTGGTCCGCCATCGCCCTGAGTCCTTCATCGCCGTGTTGGACAACATCGCCCTCGAACCACAGGATCCGGCACACCGAACGCTGGCGAGTCTGCTCGATGGCGGACTCGAACAGAGTCCTGCGAATCTCGTCTTCTACGCTACGTCCAACTACAAGGATCTGGTCGACCGGCACGGCGAACGGCCTGGTGGACCTCCTGCACAACAAGCTGATGCGGCAGTGGCGGCACGACTCGGCGGCGCCACAGAGCCGACCCTGGACGCGTACGATCCCCAAGGGCTGCAGAGACTGGATGAACGGAGGGCGCTGGACGATCGGTTCGCACTGAAGATCTTTATCGATCTGCCTACTCAGTCACAATACGAGAAGATCCTGCATGCCTATGCGCAACGCGCGGGATTGACCGAATCATCCCAGGACCTGGTGGCAGACTTCCGCATCTGGCGAATGCGCCACAACCACGATCTGGTCGGTGGGCGCACGGTCAGGGACTACGTCCGATACCGGGTCGCTGAGCGTGACAGGGATGACGCCGTCCGCCAGGAAGCCAAGGGCCCGTGAACCTCGACGCTTACTCCGAATTGCGGCAGGATGTAGAGAGCCAGTCCGTGAGGTCCATCAAGAGATTCCTCGACTACGGCAAGCGTGTCCGCCAGGACACAGGCCTCGATGAGATGATGCAGTGGATTGGTCGGGTATTGCACGACACGGATCAAGTGTATTCGCAGCAGGAGCGGGCGCAGGCTTTCATCGTCGGAGCTTGTGAATGGCTGGCCCGCCGTTGGCAGCTCGACCCTGGTCAAACGGCGGCGATGATCACCGTGATCGGAGACGTTGACCGAGTCCGACTGCTCCGATTACTCGTCACCGAGCACGATCCCGAACGACGTCAGGGATTGCAGCAATCTTTCCGGGACACTGATGCAAAGCTGGCAGGCTGGATCGAGGAGCGGGCTCTCCACGAAGACCCCCAAGATGAGGTCGATCTGGTGCATGAGGCGCCATTCCTACGATTCGTTGAGTCCCTGGAGCAGGTCGATCCACTCGTCGCCGACGGCGGCGACGATTTGGCAAAGGAGCTCGAGGAAGCCGAACAGCAGAAGATCCGTTTGGGAAGAGAACTGGAGGCTGCAAGCGAACGTGCTGAACGTGCGGTCCAACGACTGGAGTCGCTGGAAGAAGAAGCCAAGGGGCTGCGCAAGAATCTGCGCGATGAACGAGAGAATGGCGACAAGCTGCGTCAGGAGCGGACCAAGCGAATCAAGTTCGAGCGCGACGCACGGGAGGCGGGCACGCAGTTGCAGCGGCTGAAAGAAGAGTACGTCAAGCTGGATCAGCGCCTGCGGGAGTCGGTTCGCCGGCAGGGGAGCAAGAACCCGCCACTGCTGGACCAGCTTCGTCAGATGTCGCCGGAGGATCTTTTAGGGGTTACGCAGCGCTCGGACGACGACATCGGTCAGGCGCGACGTCGATTAGCCAGTGTCTTCCATTCCGATCGCGCAGCTCAATTGCCACCATGGGTAGCGGACCTCTTCGATCATCTACTCGGCCTCGTCAACGCGGCCTGCGACAAGGCGCGAAAGTAGAACGACTGTCGTACACGAGATGAGCCCGTGTTCCTCGTCAGGAATACGGGCTCATCTCGTGTACCGTCTGCGGTCGCTATCGCCGCTCCCTCCAGGGGAGGAGCCATCGCCTCGGTTGGAACGTCGTTTAGCGACTCGCGAAATCTCAATGACAGTGGGTGTTGTTCACAGCATAGGTGCCTTACCAGATCGGTCGCCCTGTCTCAGGCGGCACGACCCATCATCTGATCAAGCCTTCGAGAGATCTGCGAAAGAGACAGACCTTCTGTCACTCGCATCTCGTGGATGAGGTGTTTGAGTAGAATCACCTCAGCCATGTCGTACAGATCCTTGTTCCCGAGACAATCGGCAACCTTCAGTAGACCTTTCGACTTGTATTCCCGCATCTGATGAACGGACTTCCCAAACAGGCGAGCCGCATCCTCGATACCGATCAGCTTTGTCTTGCGCGCTGCCATAGATAAAGACCTCCTTGTCTTTACGTGACACGTGCGGGGAGCTGTTACCATGTAATACTAAGAATATCGGCGAATCAGGAGGGCTCTTGAGTCCTAATTCAATCTTTTCGCTCGAGAAGCTCCACTTCGTACCCATCCGGGTCGTCGATGAAGGCCATTTTCATGCCTTCAGGGAATGATTCTCTCCAATCGCCTGGCCAGATCTCCAGTCCAGCCTTATCGAGTTTGTCACAGAATGCGATCAGATCGGGCACACCGATGGCGAAGTGCATCAAGTCTTCGGGAACCTTCAGATCGTAATCGGCGGACCAGGTCAGTTCGAGAGTGTGCGCATTTCCCGGCAATTCCAGGTGCGCCACGTGATTGCCAGCGGGCGACTTGTCGGTAAGACTCTTAACCTCGAAACCGAGATGCTCACAATACCAGTTGATGGACCGATCGAGATCACCTACGCGAATGCGTGTGTGCAGGAGATGGTACATGTGTGTCCTCACCAAGGAGAGAGTGGTCCGACGAGATCGATCACGGTTGCCGGCAGGGGGGACTTGCCTATGTTCTGGGCCTGCTTCGGGAACCGGTGGACGATGACGCCGAAGGGGCAAACGAAAACGGCCACCCCATCTGGGGCGGCCGTTCTGCGCGGGCCCTCATCAGATGATCCGACCAAGATCTGACGAGTTGATCTGGTCAGTTGATCTGGGGCGCTGAATATGGTGCCGATGGAGGGACTCGAACCCCCACGGGGATACCCCCACTACGCCCTGAACGTAGCGCGTCTACCAATTTCGCCACATCGGCACTTTTGTCAGAGCAAGAACATAACCTACCTCTCTGGATAGCGTCAAGAAAACGTGGTCACAGAGAGGGTGTGAAGATCGAGAGAAATGGCCAAGAAGGGCAGTCCTGCGACAGCCGATTCAAGCGGCACAAAACTGATTGCCCAGAATCGCCGTGCACGGCATGACTACGAGATCATCGACACCTTCGAGGCGGGGATCGCGCTCCTTGGGACGGAGGTGAAGGCCCTGCGCGAGGGCAAGGCCAGTCTCGGCGAGGGCTATGCACGACTGGATCGCGGGGAGGCCTTTCTTTACAGCGTACACATCGGTCACTGTGCGGGGGGTAATCGTTTCAATCACGATCCGGAACGAGCCCGGAAACTTCTGCTTCACCGTTGGGAACTACAACGTCTAATCGGTAGCACGGAGGAAAAGGGGCTGACCCTGATTCCTCTGCGCCTGTATTTTCGGCGCGGACGCGCCAAGGTTGAGGTGGGCGTGGCTCGCGGGAAGCGACACTTTGACCGACGGCACGACATCGCCAAGAGAGATGCCGACCGCGCCGTCGAGCGTGCCCTGGCCAACCAGCGAAGAGATGCCGACTGACATGTCGAGTGAACCGACCGCCGCTGGCGCAACAGGTCGTGTGCCCTGCCTGCAGTGTGGAGGGCACGGGGTCATCTACAACCCTCACGTCGAGGTAGGACGCTTCGGGCACCTAGAGATCTGTACATGTGTCCAGTGCCAGTGTGGGGGGATCGCTCCTCATATGTATTGGGACGAACAGTCTCAGCGTCGCTGGTGTGACTGCGCCACGCCTCGGCGCCGACTTGCTCACGTGAAGGATCTGTTTCGCCAGGCGGAGATCCCTACGCGGTTTCGCTACAAGCTGAGGGACGATTTCTCCACGACAGGCCCCGACGGCAGTTCTCTGGATGTGGCGGCCCGTGTGAGCCCCATTCTGCAATACCTGACAGCACTCGTGGATGATGATCGGGACCCTTCTCGAGGCTATCTCCTCCACGGCCCCCCGGGGACGGGGAAAACACTGCTCAGCTGTATCATTCTGAACGAATTGCTTCTTTATCGGGCTCGTCCGGGACGGCTTATCAACTTGTCTCGCAAGTTCTTCCAGCAGTTGCGTGACACATTTTCGCAAGACAGCGAGCAGTATGGGCGCAGCTTCCAGATCATGGACGAAATGTGCAACATCCCCTACCTGGTGCTCGACGATTTTGGTGTTCAGCGCGGCACCGAGTGGGAGACAGAAATGTTGTACGATCTGATCGACGCCCGGTACGGGGAGGAGAACTTCACGGTAGTTACCACCAATCAATCGATGGAGGAGATCGAGAAGATTTCGGGGGGGCGCATCCTGTCGAGGTTGGTGGAGATGTGCTACGTGGTTCCCATGACGGGGCAGGACTACCGCCAATACATGATCAACTAACCGATAGGAAGCCATTGCCTACCCGTCACGACGGCCGAGCCGTCAGCGACCTTCGCCCGGTTCATATCGAACCTGGACACATCAATACAGCTCCCGGGTCTGTACTGATCCGTATGGGCGAGACCCACGTGATCTGCACGGTCTCGGTAGAGGAACGGGTCCCTCCCTTCCTGGCGGGCACAGGGAAGGGGTGGTTGACGGCCGAATATGGAATGTTGCCAGGCTCTTCTCCTCGGCGGATCGCAAGGGAAGCCTCCACGGGCAAACCGAATGGCCGCACTCGGGAGATCCAGCGTCTCATCGGACGCAGCCTTCGAGCTGCTGTCGATCTGGAACGGATCGGTGAGCGAACGTTGTACGCCGACTGCGATGTGATCCAGGCGGATGGGGGGACACGAACCGCCTCGATCACGGGCGCTTTCGTGGCCCTATCGTTGGCCTGCCGACGTTTGCAGGAGGATGGCCTGCTTGACCAGTCGCCCCTGTTGGGTCCGCGATTGGCGGCGATCAGTGTCGGCATCGTGGAGGGCGTCGAAATGCTGGATCTGTGTTACAGGGAAGATGCCGCAGCCGAGACGGATATGAACGTGGTCATGCTCGAAGGCGGCGGGATCATCGAAATCCAGGCGACGGCCGAACAGGCGCCCTTTGATCGCCGCCAAACAGAGCAACTAATGGACCTGGCAGAGGCGGGGATAGGGCACCTCCACGCGGCCCAGGCCGACGCTCTTGCGTAGCGGTAAGTGTCTGGTTTCTTTCCGGTTACCGGTGATACGACGGATTGAAAGAGGCGCTTTTAGGCCTTGACAGGTCGGCGGGGCCACGCATATGTTTGGCAACCCCGCAACGGTGCACCCGCCCGGCTGCCGAGGTGATGTTTTCGGCGGCCACTGAAGGAAAGGCGAGAGCCGATGGCAGAAGCCCAAGCTAAAGCTTCCTTCTGGGACATGGACGACTCCCTCGGATCCTACCTTGGGGAGATCGCAAGCTCCAAACCTCTGTCCTCCGCCCAGGAAGTCGAGCTCGCACAGCGGATCAAGCAGGGCGACGAGGCGGCCCGCAATGAGTTGGTCGAAGCCAACCTGCGATTCGTCGTCGGCGTCGCCAAGCAATACCAGAAACGCGGGGTCCCATTGGCTGATATGATCAGTGCGGGGAATATGGGGTTGATCACGGCCGCTGAACGCTTCGACGAGAATCGTGGCTTTAAATTCATTTCCTATGCCGTGTGGTGGATTCGCCAGGCCATCCTGCAGACGCTGGCTGAGCAGTCGCGCACGGTGCGGCTGCCGCTGAACAAAGTCGGACTGCTCTACAAGATTTCGAAGGCATCGAGACAGCTGCGGCAGCAGCGCGCCGATGACCCGGCACCTGAAGAGATCGCCGCGGCCCTAGATGTGTCGGTGGAAGAGGTCAAGGAAACGATGTTGTGCGGGCGTTCGGTTCGCTCGCTGGACGCCACTTTCCGCGAAGAGGAAGCCCACTCCCTTCTGGATGTGATTCCCGATGATCGGCAGGAATCGCCAGAGATCATGGTGATGAAGGGATGTCTTCGTGGCCAGATCGATTCCGTTCTCGGCGACCTCGTAAATCGTGAGGCCGAGATCCTCAAGTTGTATTTCGGTCTTGATGGTGAAGAGCCGATGACGCTCGACCAGATCGGCAAGCGGTATGGTCTGACCCGTGAGCGGGTCCGACAGATCAAGGAGAAGGCGCTGGACCGCCTGCGACACCCCATTCGCTGCGATCAGTTGCGCACCTACAGTCGGGCCTAAACCACCCGGCGCCTTGGAGTAGGCTTGCCGAACGTTCTTGCCTGTTTGGGAAGCGTAGGTTAGCCAGGCCAACAGTGCCGTCCCCGGCACTGCGTTGTTCCCCGGTCGACCCCATCGATCGGTGGTCTTGGTCCCATCCTCCCCAAGGCGAGCCTCTCGTGAGGACCGCCGACCGTCATCCACGGTGCGTCAAGCACTGTGTGTGACCCCCGTACTCATCGGTGACCGATGTGGGTCACGATGGGGATCAATCGATATATATCAACGAGGGGAATCGACCCGTGCCTGCTCAAGCTGTGGAGGAGGAGCTGTTGCGCTCCATCGAGGAAGTGGAAGACCGGATCAAGGTTTTTCGAAACCGAGTCCGGGCTGTGTTGGCATCGGCACAGACAGACGGCACCGAAGAGGGTGGTGACGACGCCGTCTGAATACTGGTGGACATAGGGTTACCTGTGCGTCAGGTGGCCTCACTCACTGATAGAGGGGGATGGCATGGGTCATGTCATCCCCCTCGTCTGTTTGAATCTACCCTCTCAGAGTGCTACTTTAATAGGTCCCCTTGTCTGTTAACAATCCGCTGTGCCGAATTACCGGCCAGCGACTTCTTCTCTGCAGGCCAACCTGCCCATGCTCAGTGACGAAGAACTNCTCCAGATCTGCCGCAAATACACGATTCCGTGTCCNGTGTGCGATAAGGAGAGCGAGTATCATCGTCTGAAACGAGATATGGCGCGCGCCGCCGAGACTGAAGGGGACGGTCACCCCTTGAGCTACAAGTGGGGGGCCAAGGGTTTTGACTCCGTCGATCCCCTGCAATTCTTCATGGCCGCCTGCAGCAATTGCGGTTTCACCGGTGAACTCGACGATGCCGACTATCGCCAGGCGGGCAAGGCGCCGGATCTGTATCTGCGTGATTTCGGCGAACCAGCATTGCAGGCTTACAAGGATGGCGCCTCTTCGGGCAAGGGTGCAGCGCAATCGCTGCTGAAGCGCGTCGCAGAATCGGATGCTCTGTTGAGGACCCTTGCCCAGCTGCACCTTGGAATCCTCGCCCAGTGTTCTCGCAGGAAGTTGTCCGCCGGCCCGATTGCTCGCTACTACCTACGAGTCGCATGGCTCTACAGGGACCGCGAAAAGTACTATGCCGACTCTGATCTCGAAGAGATCTCCGACAGTCTGCAGAAGTGCCGGAAGGGTTTCAAGAGCGACATTCCCACGCATGAAGACTATCCTGTCACGCCCACAGTCGCCTGCGACGAGGTCTCGGCGCTGCAACTGAGCCGTGCCTATTTCGAGCGCAACTACGAACTGCTCAAAGAGGCGAAAGTCGAGGACGAGCTGCGGTTGCGGCTCCTGCTGGCCGAGATCGGCTTCCGCCTCTATGAATTGACGAGCGATCCGGTCGACTACAAGAAGGCATCCTCCTTTTTCAGTGGTGCGATTCAGCAGTGTCTCGGCATCCTCTCCGACAAGAGCATCATCGGTGGTGCCGTCAATCGAGCCCGCGAGATGTTGGAAAAGGCTGGAGAACGAGGTCGTGAACTCCGCGCCTTGCACAAGGAACGCGGTGGGGAAGACTTCGACGATGAGGCCGAGGGCGAGGCTCCTGCAAAAGCAAAAACCACGAAGAAGGCGAAGAAATCTGCCAAGAGCGCATCCAATGGGAAGGGCGCAAAGCCCAAGGCAAAGAAATCCGCCGCCAAACCCGTTGAGGAGGCGCCGGCGCCTGCCCTCGAAGACGATCGCAGCGTCTCCGAGCGGGACAAGGCGACCAGACAGATCAGCCTGCTGACGGAGCAGGTCACTGATCTGAAGACTCGCCTCGAAGAGTTGGAGCAGGACAACACGAAGTGGCGCCAACTGATCGGACGGGACGCATTGACCGGTCTGCCCAATCGAATCGCTCTGNTCAGCATCCAGATGCCAAAGATCATCAAAGNCTTTCCAGATGGCGGACCCTTCACCTGTATCGCCATCGGTCTTGATCAAGTTGCTCGCGTCAATCTCGAGCATGGATGGACCATGGGCGACCGCATGCTGAAGGCCTCCGCCAAGGGTTTGCTGAAGATCTGTGGCGAGGGAGAGGAAGTGTATCGCATGGACGGGGCGAACTTCGTGCTCACGGGCAGGATGGATNGCAACGCAGCAAGGCAGCGCGTGAGTGAGATGCGCCGCGCNCTGGGTGGCAGCAGTGTGCGGGTGGAAGAGACGGCCATGCCCATGGCATCAAGCCTCGGCGTGGTTACCGTAGAGCAGAAGGTGAGCTCTTCCGACAAAGAGGTGACCAGCGCCGTATACACCGCCTTGTTGCGCTCTTTGTATCGCGCAAAGGAAAAGGGCGGCAATACCGCTGAGATCCACAGTATCACACGATTCTGATCGAGGACATCTATGCAGGCATGGCCCACAGGGATTTTCGCTTCCATCGATGGTGGACTGGGTGCGGGAATCGAATCGGTCAAGAAACTCGGAGTACCGACTGTTCAGTTGTCGGCACCTTCGGCGTCGTTGAGAACAACTGAGAACTGTGCCGCCACGAAAGCTCAATTCTCTGAGGCGGGAATCGAGATCAGTGTCGTGTTCATCGGATTCCCCGAAGATGACTATCAGACGGTGGAACACGTGGTCCAAACGGTGGGGCTGGTACCACCCGGGACTCGNCAGGAGCGATTGAGGCAGACACTCGAGATTGCCGACTTTGCCGCCGCGTTGGGTGTGGATGCGATCGGCATGCATCTTGGATTCGTTCCTGGGGAACCGACGGACACCAGTTTCCAGGTGTTGGTCGATGTGACCCGAATCGTCTGCGACCACTGCCAGAGCCAGGGACAGTTCTTCCATCTAGAAACTGGCCAAGAGACGGCTGACGAACTGTTGTGTTTCATCGAGGCTGTTGAGCGTGATCAGCTCAAGGTGAATTTCGATCCCGCAAACATGATTCTCTATGGCGCAGGCAATCCACTTGAGGCCCTCGACAAAGTGGGGGCTCATGTGCGCAGCGTGCACTGCAAGGATGCATGCGTAGAGCGACGTGCCGATCAGCCGTGGTACGAGGATGCTCCGCTCGGCACGGGTGACGTCGATATCGAGGCGTTCCTGCGCAAACTCCACAGCCTTGGGTATACGGGGCCACTCACCATCGAGCGTGAGTACTCTCCTGACCAGGCCGGAGACATCGCACAGGCCTTGCAGTTGCTCGAAACTCTCCGGACGAAGATCCTCGGTTGAGGTCGAGGTCTCCCGGGCTCCAATCGTTGCGATCTATGTGTCGCCATCTCCTCACGACGGTGATCGATCATCAACGACGCTGACTCTCCTCCATCAGCACATCCCCGCTGGGAGAGATTAGGCAGGATCGCCGGTCGAACGGTGCGATCCGCNTACGAACATGATATCGCGGACGCCGCGGCAGCGATGGCTTTCGACTTCGTCTTCGCCGTGTTCCCAGGGATCCTCGTCCTGACGGCTTTGTTGGGCGTCCTCGACGTCCCTGTCGAGGCCTTCACCTCCCTGCTTCACGACATGGGTGTCGTCGTGCCCCAGCCTCTGATCGAGGTGGTGGAGACGAACCTTCAGCACGCCAGTCAGTCCTCTCAGAGTTTGTTCTTCATCGGCATTCTTGGTGTTCTCTGGCCCGCGTCGGCCAGCATGTCCACAACCATGGCTGCTCTGAATCGAGCTTACGGCACCCGCGAAGGACGCACGATTCTGTTGCGTCGTTCGCTCTCCGTTATCTTGATTATCGGTTTCGGTATCGCCCTGATGGTCCTGTTCAACCTCATCGTGTTCTCGGAGCAATTCGATCGCTGGTTGGCCACCCATTGGGCACTGTCGGTCGAGGTACCCTCGCTGACCAGCATTCTGCGCCACACGGCTGGGATCACAGGAACCCTCATCGTGGTGGCAACGGTGTATCGGATCGCCCCCGACGAGCCATTGCGTTGGCTTGACGTGCTCCCCGGCAGCCTCCTGTTTCTGGCTCTGTGGACGCTGATCGCTGGAGGATTCGGATTCTACGTGAAATTCTTCGGTTACTACAGTATCGTTTATGGCGTATTGTGGGGTGTTATTGTCCTGCTCTTGTCGGCCTATCTCGTCGCGTTCTTTCTTCTTCTCGGCGGCGAACTGAATGGAACGCTGTATCAGCAGAGACAACCCAAGAACCTGGCCTGAAATCGGCCCGGTCTGATCCTCCCGCTAGCGAAGGAGAACATTGATGAGACGCACGATGGCAGTGGTCGTAGGTTCGTTGGTCGTGGTGGGGGGGATCGCCATGACGGGATGTGGGGAGAGGCCGGATGAACTGGGCCCCTATGTCCAGGCGTTCCAGGCGATGGACACCTATCACGAGCAGTTGGTGCAGATGGAGGTTGCCCTCAAGGCCGATCAGGTCGCCCTCGCTGCCGGTACCAGTGAAGTGATCACCGCCTACCTGGCGGACATGGAAAAGGTCCAATTAGGGAAGAACAAACGGATCATCGCGGGGCACAACAAAGTCAAGCGCACGTTGGCACACGCGCTGAAGAAGATTGTGCAACCCGATTTTCCCACGTTTCCTATCAGCGCATTGAAGCAGATCAACGTGATTCGTGATGTTGTGATCACACACATCACTACTCTTGAAAAGAGATGGATCGAGGAAGAGCGCCCAACGGAGTTTCCCCTATCCTGGCCCGCCAAGGACTGAGCGAAACCGTCACAGAACTCGACACATCGTAGCGACATCCGGGGCAGACCGGCCGTGCGAGGCCGGTCTGCCCCGCCTTTTTCCCCTCGTCCAATCCCGCCTGACCCATGCTGCCAGATCCTCAAGACATCTTCGACCACCTGCTGGATGAGGACTATCAGCCCGCCAAGATCAAGGACCTGTCACGTGTCTTCGATGTGACAGCTGACGAATACCAGCAATTTCGCTTGCTCATGCGACAGTTGGAGTCGGAAGGTTCGGTGGTTCGTCTTCAGCGTAGACGCTTCGCCCATCCTTCTACCCTGATGCGTCAGTGGGGGCGTCTGCAGGTCCACTCCCGTGGGTTCGCCTTCGTTCATCGATCCGGCGCAGATGCCGACATTCTGATAGCTGAGAGTGATCTGGCCGGCGCCGTGGATGGCGACTGGGTGGAGGTCGAGATGCTTGGCTCCGATGGGGGCACAGTTCCGGCGCCTCGCGGTCGCGTTGTCACCATCAAGGCTCTGCCAAAACGTCAGATGTTGGGAACCTATCGCGTCCGAGGTGGACACGGCATCGTTGTGCTCGAAGAGGAAGGCAATACCGTCGTGGCCGTGTCCCAGAACGACACCGTTTGTGCAGCGGATGGCGACCTGGTGATGGTTGATGTAGATGACACGTCGCAGGAGACGTCTCACCCTAGGCGATTCTGTAAGATCCTCCGTATTCTCGGACCGCGGGACGATCCACGATTCGATTGGCTCGTCATTGCCGCCCGTCATGATCTGCCGCTTGAGCCGGATGAGAAGGTCACTGCCGCGGCACGGTCGGTTCTCGATCAGCAAATGGACGTGGGTGGGGGAGAGGACCGTCGCGATCTTCGGGACCTGGATTGTGTCACCATCGATCCCAAGACGGCACAGGATTTCGATGATGCCATCTCTCTGGAATGGCTTCCCTCTGGCGACCAGCGACTCGGCGTCCACATTGCAGATGTGAGCCACTTCGTCGAGCAGGGTGGCGTGATCGACACCGACGCACGGCTACGGGGGACCTCTGTGTATCTGTGCGACCAGGTGATCCATATGCTGCCCAGGCAACTGGCAGCCGATGCTTGTTCGCTCAAACCTCACGAAGATCGCTACGCAGTCTCCATCTTCCTCGACATCGATGGCGCGGGACGCATCGTGGCCACCGATGGTGCGGTGAGTGTCATTCGGTCGAAGGCGCGGCTCACCTACGAAGAGGTGCAAGCGGTGATCGATGGTGATCCGGTCCGCGGTGCAACTGCCGCATTCGAGGGACTGCTGGGCGAAATGGCGGCTCTCAGCCAACGTCTTCGGGCTCGCCGATTCGAACGGGGGGCCCTTGACTTTGACGTGCCCGAGGCTCGTGTAGATGTCGATGATGATGGTTCGGTGTCGGGGTTGGGTCGCGAGGCACGATATTCCAGTCATCGGCTCGTAGAGGAGTTCATGTTGGCCGCCAACGAGGCCGTCGCCGCCCAGATGTTGGACGGTGGGCTGGATGCGTTGTATCGGATCCACGACCCGCCCGATCCCGAAAAGCTGGAGATCGTTCGCCAGGTTGCCGGGGCACTCGGACAACGTCTTCCTCCGGGTAAGAAAATCCGAAGCAGCGACCTGCAGTCGGTTCTGATGCATTTCGAGAACCGGAAGGAGGCACCCCTGATCGGGCAACTCGTGTTGCGCTCCATGATGCGAGCCATCTACTCAACGAAAGCGCTGCCTCACTTTGGCCTCGCCTCCGACGCCTATTTACACTTTACATCACCAATTCGCCGCTACCCGGACCTGCACGTTCACCGATTGCTGAAGGCGACCCTCCGAGGCACGGAGCCGGAGACGGTGGAGGATGTGGACTGGTTGGCCGAATGGTCGACCCACACCGAGCGGCGTGCGGTCGATGCGGAGCGAGAGTTGGTTCGTCTCAAGCAGCTGCGCTATATGAAGCCTCACGTCGGTGAAGAATTTGAGGGTACGGTCAGTGGCGTCATCGGCAGTGGTTTCTTCGTCGAGCTCGATGACCTGTTCGTCGAAGGTTTCTGCCCGCTGAGGCTGTTGGACGACTATTACGAGTATGACGAGCACCGACTGCGGCTGCTCTGCCCACAAACGGGGGTCACCGTGCGCCTCGGAACCCGTGCGACGATACAGATCGTACGTGTGGATCTCGACGTGCGGCAGATGGATCTGTTGCTGTTGGCAGCTGTCAGTGAACCGATGAAACAGAAACGGCAGCGAAGCGAGCACGGTGGGCGAGGAAAGCGGCAGCGCCCCGGGCGCCGGCGTGTACGATCGAGAAAAGGACGTTAGGCGCACATGACGCTCAGGGTCTGATCCATCTCTTCGGGCGTGTTGTACACATGTGGCGACAGACGAAGCCACCCCCCTCGATCCGTCGTATGGATGCGGGCTTCGAGCAACCGCTGAGCCACGAGTTCTGAGGATTGGTCTTGCGGTGGCTTGCAGGTGATGATTCCGGAGGCTTCGCCCGCTGCTCTTGAACTCAGCAACTCGAACCCATTTCTCACCAGTCCGTCGGCCAGTTGCTGGGTCAATGCCAGGATGCGCTCTTCCACCTGTTCCATGCCGATTTCCAGCAACAGATCGATGGCCGCCTTCGTGCCGACGATCCCCACCGTGTTCTGTGTGCCCGTCTCAAAACGGCGAGCATCCTCGTGCAGGGCCGTGTCATAGCCGAGAAAATCGTGGGAGGAGGCGACGCTCGCCCAACCCATGGCGGCTGGCTTCACATGTCGCAGAGCCCTGCGGGAGCAATAGAACAGGGCGCAACCCTCGGGCCCCATGAGCCACTTGTGTGCATCGGCAGCAAGACAGTCGATGCCCAGAGCCTGCACATCGAGCTGCAGCGCCCCGACACTCTGAATTCCATCGACGACGAAAAGGATGTCGTGGTCGCGACACTGTTGGCCGAGGGCGGCAAGATCATTGCGAAACCCCGTGAAGAACTCCACAGAGCTCACACTCAACACACGCGTGCTGGAGTCGATGGCAGCGGCGAAGTCCTCAACCCTCAGCCGTCCATCCCGTTCGGGGACCGTTCGAATGGTCACCCCTCGATCCGCGAGACTGAGCCACGGATACACATTCGCCGGAAACTCACGTTCGGCAACTACGACGGTATCTCCGGGACGCCAACTGACACCAAGGGCGACAGCGATCAGACCGTCTGTCGTGTTCTTGAGAAATGCCACCTCATCACTGTGGGCCCCGAGCAGCTTTGCGGCGCTACGGCGCGTCTGCGCGTAATTCGCATGCCACGCATCGATGTGTGCCAGTCCATGGTCAGCCACATCTGAAAGGTGTCGTTCCATCGCTCGCTGGACGGGACGTGAAATGGGGGCGACGGCAGCATGGTTGAGATAGATCCAGTGGTCAGTGATCGGGAAGTGCGCTCGAAGTTGATTCCAGTCCATCGTTGGGATCCTCGGCGAGTTTGGACTCGGGGGCTCAGGGAGAGGGTCTCGGGTGGAGAATTGAAGGAAGATACCCTTCCCCGCAGTCGTCGTCACTGCCTCGATATCGCTCTCATTGACGGTGCTGGTGAGCATCGATAGCTTCGCCCATCATGCTCAAATTTCTCCTCTTTGCTACAATCTGTGCCCTCGGCTATCGGTTGGTTCGGTCCCTCGGTGGGTCAGGGGACAAGACCGACGATCAAGTGGTCGATGCGGAGTTCACGGAGATCGAAGAGTCCGATCAGGAGACACCGTCGTGAGCGCTAAAGCGGCGAAGAAGACGCGTCCCCGAAGGAAGGCCTCGGCGGAGGATGTTCGCAGAGCCCTGAAGGGTGGAGGACAACCGGCTCCATTCTACTTGCTGCATGGGGAGGAGGAGTACGGCCGCAATCATCTGTTCGAGTGGCTTGTGGAAAAACTGCGACCGTCCGTAGCCGTCGAGTTCAATGTTGACACCTTCCACGCCGATGCCCTCGATCCGCAACGCCTGCTCGACATCTATTTCGCCTATCCCATGATGGCACCGCACCGATTGCTGATCCTGAGAGGTGTGGACAAACTGTCTCCGGCGAACACCAAGGCTCTTGAGCCGCTGGTGGAACTGGTGGCCGAGACCTCGATGGTGATCGCCATCGGTGCCAAGATCGATATGCGACGCAAGCTGTTTTCGCAGATGTCATCGAAGGGGCAGGCCGTCGAGTTCCGTGTGCCCTACGATGACAAACTCCCTCAAGCCATCGCCGAGATTGCTCGCAACAAGGAGCTCGACATCCGTCCGGAAGCCGTAGATCTGCTTGGGATGTACATGGGACCACGGCAGTTGCAGGAGATCGCTCACGAGCTGGACAAACTCTCGATCTTTGCCGGTGATGGTCAGACGATTGAGGCGTCTCATGTGCAGCAGGCAAGTGGGGCGGGTCGCAACGCCAGCATCTTCGACTTTACCGATGCCGTAGGGAACGGAGACGCCTCCAAAGCACAGCAGCTTCTTCATACACTCCTTGAGCAGGGCGAGGAGCCGGCCAGGATGATTCCGATGCTGGCACGCCATCTACAGTTGCTTCTGCGCACGCAATCGATGGAGCAGCGTCGCCTTCAGCGGGATGAGATGGCTCGCGCCCTGGGGATATCTCCATTCTTCCTCAGTTCCTATCGAACCCAGGCGCGGCAACTGACGTCGGGAACCCTGTGGCGTGGCCTGAGTGCTCTGCGGCAGGCAGATGATCTCATCAAGGGTGGTGGACGTGGTAGAAATCAACCACACGTGGTCATGGACCTGTGTCTGGCCCAGCTCTTGGGGCGACAAGGGTCAGCCACCACTATATGAAGTAGGAGGGCTTGACGATTTTCCACTGCAAGAGTATATTCGGCCGTCCTACGTAAGTGTATGAAATTGCTCGATTTACAATTCTTGTTCGCCAAACGCAGCCGCTCGACACAAAGTCGACGAAAGCATCGTCGACGCGGTGGGCCCTCTGACAGGAGAGTTTCATGTCCGACCCGATCACCTTGACCGATGACAATTTCGACAACGAGGTTGTGAAATCCGATCAACCCGTGCTCGTCGATTTCTGGGCCTCGTGGTGTGGGCCCTGCCGTATGGTGGCACCCATCGTCGAAGAGTTGGTCTCCGAATACGACGGGCGAGCTAAGGTTGGCAAGCTCGATGTCGACGCGGCACAGAAGACTGCGGGGGAATACGGCATTCGCAGCATCCCAACGTTGCTGATCTTCAAAGATGGCAAGGTGGCCGACCAGGTCATCGGCGCCGTCCCCAAGACGCAGATTACGGAGAAATTGGACAAGGTTCTGACCGCCTGAGGTTAGGACATGACTGAAAAAACGACGCTCTCTCTTGGCAGGAGGGGGCGTCTTTTCTTTATCTATGACGGTGTCTCAGCGTCTGCGACTCCATCGGATGTCACGAACGGATACTCGAAGTTGGCGACCGGAACGATCTGACTATGGCCAAGGACCCCTTCTGGAGTAATCTCTTCCGCCGCCGCAGCGAGCAGGAAGACGAGCTGTACGAAATTCTGAGCCAGGTTCCCATCTTTCAGGACCTCGGACGACGCGAGTTCGAGCGTGTTCGTGGGATCCTGCATCGTCGCACGTACGGCGAAGGGGAAGCGATCGTCAGAGAAGGGGATGTGGGAGTTGGAATGTATGTCATCCTCTCCGGAGAGGTTTCGATCGTTCAGCAAGGGACCGATGGCCAGCAACTCGAGTTGGCACAGTTTGGTCCGGGAGACTTTTTCGGCGATCAGGTTCTACTCGATGAGTCTCCGCGAACCGCCTCCGTGCTGACGCGATCGACGACGCGCGCCGTCGGGTTCTTTCGTCCTGATCTGCTCGAACTGATCGAACGGAACCCGCGTCTCGGACTGAAAATCGTCATGCGGCTCTCGCAGATGATCTCCGTGCGGCTGCGGCAGACAAACCGCTTGCTGAAAGAAGCACGGGGCCGGGCTCGCAAGGCCGAAGAAGATCTCGCCGCGGCAGCTGCCTCCGACGAACAAGAGCCCGCAGTACCCACCTCGACTTGAGGATCGGTTCAGTGGACGGACTTTTCGGACAACGCATCAAGGTTCTGCTAGGCATCCTGGGGCTCGTGGCAGCCCTGTGGTTCATCTATGCAGTGCGGGGAATTCTCGCCCCGTTTATTCTCGCCTTCATCCTCGCCTATGTCATGACGCCGCTGGTGGACCGCATGGAAGGTCGTGGTCTTCGGCGCACGGCCAGCATTCTGCTGATCTTCGCCGGTGGGTTTGTCGGCATCACACTCGGAGTGGTCACAGCGGGGAAGAAGCTCGCCCAGGAGATGATCGACCTCTCCGTTGAGTTCCTGCGTGAGGAAACGACGGAGCGAGAGTTAGTCATCCGCAATGATGGTACGGCGCGCCCCATGATCGTCGAGCTGGATGTCATCGGCGCCGGTGTTGGTATTGGGGTGAACCCCTTCACTATCGTCGAGCCGCGTGCGGACGAGACCGTCATCATTGAACCGCGCAGTGAACAGATCGTCCGCATCCGCTTTTCGCCACCTGAGGTGACTCCCTTTGCCGGCAATCTTACCGTCCGTGAGGAAAGAACGGGCAAGATCGCCTACAAGATTCCCCTGCGTGGAAATGCCGATGTGGGGGATGGATGGGCCGGATACTGGAGTGCCAACAAGTCGCAGGAGCGTCTGTGGCGAACCCCGGCCTTCTGGGAATTCGACCGGGACAAGGAGACCGACTGGGGCGAAATGGGTTTCAGCGCTTCGGGTTTCGACTTCGGCTCCGCAGGGCCCAACATCCTGACCAAGATCACGGTGTTGGCAAAGAATCTCGAACCCCATGTACAGCCGATCATCGGTCAAGATACCGACCTGGCCACACTGATTCAGACTCACGGCTCCCGACTGATCAATGTACTGCTGGGTCGAACCTCCGAACTGGTGGGGGGCTTATTCTCGGGGATCATGCTCATAGTTATCGTCCCCTTCGTGGCGTTCTTCTTCCTGCGTGAGGGGCGGCGCATCACGCATGGAATGATCGAGATGGTCCCCAACGGCTATTTCGAGATGACACTGAATCTGCTTCACTCCATCAACAACTCGATCGGTGGGTATATCAGGGGCCAGATTCTGGCCGTGAGTGTCGTCGCGGTCCTGGCGGGCACAGGGCTGATGCTGATTGAGGTTCCTTACGCCTGGCCCGTGGGCGTATTGGCTGGTCTCGCCAATATGATTCCCTATCTCGGCCCGATCATCGGGATTGCAGCAGCGACGATCGTCGCCTTGGCCACGCTGGGCGGCATGTCGATGGTGACCAAGGTCATCATCGTCTTCGCCATCATTCAGATTGTCGACAATGTCCTGATTCAGCCTGTTGTGATCGCCAAGAGTGTCGATCTACACCCCCTCGTTGTTCTGGTGGTGGTGATGATCGGTAGCGATCTATGGGGAATCGTCGGAATGCTGATCGCCGTTCCCGCCACGGGGATTCTGAAGGTCAGTACGCAGACGATCTACGACGGCGTCCGCGGGTACTCCGTAACCTGACGGACCACCAGCTCCTTCAGACTGGCCCCAACGCTACGCGCCTGGTTGACAAGGTGGGGGGCGGAATGCTACCTCAATACGTCGGATTGTCGTAACTTCGAGTCTGTCCCTGTCCAGCGGAAACCACCGATTGGACCGTCGGCGAGGGACGATCTATCGCTCGCCCCATCAGGTAATGATGGCGGATGAGCGACTTCAAACCTGCAACTCTGAGATTCCTCTAACACTCAGAGTGGGGCGCCTGTTTCAGAGGGAGGAGTTTCTTGGCTTCGTTACAGATCAATCAAGCGACCATCGATTCTGTCGCCGATCGAATCGTAAATGCCCGCCAACTCCACGGGAAAGACAGTGCCTATGCCATCGGCCTGAATGCAGGCATCGAAATGCTGCTCGGGACCGATGTAGATACAGCCAAACAGATTCGGGCGAAGGTCCTGGAACTGGAGTCTGATAAGGCCCCAGTACAAAGCCCTCGCCCGTCAGCACCTGCTCCGGTTGTCAAGGAACACGCTGAAAAGGCACCGCAAGGAGATGATGACGCAACGCCCCTTGCCGAAAACACATGGATTCGGGGTCACGTCAAATGGTTCAACAACGACAAGGGCTACGGTTTCATCTCGACCGATGCCAATACAGACGTCTTCGTCCATTGGCGCGACATCTCTTCCTGGGATCGATCGCTCACGCAAGGTGACCCCGTTGAGTTCATGGTCACCAAGACGGCCAAGGGCTTTCAGGCCATCAATGTGATGAAGCCAGGCGGTGAAGGGGCCGAAGACGAGAAGGCGGCAGAAGGATCAGCCGAGACGGCCCAACCTGGTGATGGGTCGGAGGCAGGCCCTGCAGTGGCGCCACCGGTGGTGCAGGGTGATGCTCCCGTTGAGACGCCCCCTTCGACATCTGATGCGGCTGAGCCTGCTGCAACAGAGCCAGAGGCGACTCCCCAGACCGCCCCGATAGCTGTCGATGAAGGCTCAGAGCCCGCGGAATCGCCTCAACCTCAACCCTCTGCCGACGTAAACGCCGGCGGTAGCGGCGATACACAGAACGGCTGAGGATCGACGATGCTGAAGAAGCCACGCAATACGGTCAGTTGTTCGTTCTGCGGGAAGGGCGTGGGCCAGGTTGAGAAGATCATCACCGGCCCGTCCGTCCATATCTGCAACGAATGCGTGGCCTTGTGTAATGAGGTCCTCGAAGAAGAGACTAAGCAGGAACCTAATCTCAATGGCAACCCCCTGCCCAAACCTGCTCAGATCAAAGAGCAACTCGATGAGCATATCATCGGACAGGAGAGGGCGAAGAAAGCCCTGTCTGTCGCCGTCTACAATCACTACAAGCGGGTCCATTCCGGTACGTCCGATGTAGAACTGACGAAAAGCAATATCCTTCTTCTCGGTCCAACGGGCACGGGCAAAACGCTGTTGGCCGAGACGATGGCCCGCATCCTTCAGGTGCCCTTCGCCATCGTGGACGCAACCGTCCTCACCGAAGCGGGGTATGTCGGTGAAGATGTAGAGAACATCCTCGTTCGAATCCTGCAGGCCGCTGACTATGATGTGGCTCAGGCGGAGCGGGGAATCCTGTTCATCGACGAAGTCGACAAGATTGCCCGCAAGTCAGGCAATCCATCGATTACGAGAGATGTGTCAGGCGAGGGGGTACAGCAGGAACTGCTCAAGATTCTTGAGGGAACCGTTTCGGGCGTTCCGCCAAAGGGTGGTCGGAAACATCCTGAACAGCCATTGGTTCAGATCAACACACGAAACATCCTGTTTATCTGTGGCGGCGCCTTTGATGGCCTCGACAAGGCGATCGCCGCTCGCACCGGTCGCCGTGCGATCGGTTTCGGAGCAGCCGGTACAGATGCTGCAGACGCTGACGTGGGACAGCTGTTGGCCCGGGTCGAACCCGAGGATCTGGTGCAGTATGGCCTGATCCCTGAACTGATCGGCCGGCTACCGGTGGTCAGTGCGCTGCACCCTCTCAGCGACGACGCGCTGCTCGATATTCTCGAGAGACCCAAGAATGCGCTGATCCGGCAATATCAGAAGCTGTTCGAGATGGACGGCCTGTCCCTGCGTTTCGAAGAAGATGCGCTGAGAAAGGTCGTAGAATTGACACGAGAAAAGTCGATGGGGGCTCGCGGCCTTCGAGCGGTCCTGGAGACGGCGATGTTCGAAATCATGTTTGAGCTGCCATCGAAAGATGATGTGAAAGAGTGTGTGATCACGAGGGACTTTATCTCCGCCAAGGGGCCGCCGACCTTCGTTCACAAGCGCAAGCGCGCCTGAGTAGTACAGCCGCCCTCTCGTCCTCGTGTCCGGAGGGCGCTGTCATTGTCCCGGCAGAGATAGACGTTGCACGAACCATCCGCACAGGAGCGCCGAACACCGCAATCTGCTGCACGGCGATTGCGGGCCTCGGCGTTGTCGGCGATCAGGCAATACTTCGTAGAACGCCAGTTCCTCGAGGTGGACACTCCTTTGCTGGTGGATGCACCCGGCTCTGAATCGAGTCTGGAGCCAATGCGCGTCGGGCGAACAGATGGCCGGCCCGCCTGGTTGATTACGTCACCCGAACACCACATGAAGCGTTTGCTGTGTGACGGCGAGCGACGAATCTTCCAGATCTGTCGCTGCTTTCGCGGGGAGGAAGCCACGCCGCATCATCGGGCCGAGTTCACGATGGTTGAATGGTATCGGCGGGATGCAGACTACCAGCAGATTGCCACAGATGTTGAACAGCTGGTCCTTTTCGTGGCGAACAAGTGCGGTCTTGGACTCCAGGTGGGCCCGGCAGATGCGCTTGTCGATCTGTCGTCACCATGGTCTCAGTGGTCGGTGGCTGATGCGTTCGCTGAGTTTGCGCAGATCGAGTTGACCGGGCCAGAGGACCCCTCGGCATTGCGTCATGCCGCTCAGAGAGCGAACATGTCCTCCGTCACGGACGAGGATGATTGGGAGACAGCCTTTTACAAGATCCTCCTCGAGCGCGTCGAACCGGCGCTGGCGCGCACCGGCCGAGGTGTGCACCTTCTCGATTGGCCTGCGCCCATGGCGGCCTTGGCACGTTTGAAGGAAGATGACCTCTCGGTGGCAGAACGTGTCGAGTCGTATGCGGGCGGACTAGAGTTGGCCAACGGCTTTTCTGAGCTTACCGATCCACGGCAGCAACGTCGGCGGTTCTACCAGGAGCGAAGACGACGACGAAAGCAACAGCGAGATGTGTTTCCCGTGGACGAGTCCTTTCTTCGTGGACTGGCTATGGGCATGCCATCATCAGCGGGTGTGGCGCTTGGACTGGATCGATTGCTGTTGCTGATAGGACCCTACAACGACCTGCACCACGTGGCGCCGCATTTCATGGAGCATAGAGAGAAAGAATGAGTCGAATCCTGATCGTATCCGCCGACGACGGAGTCGCTGACGAGATTCGGCAGTCGCTCCCGGATGAGAGGTACGATCTCGTGCGATCTACGGATGTGGATGGCGGCTTTGAACATCTGGACAGTGGCGATGAGCGGTGTGATCTGGTTCTCTACGATCAACGATTGTCAGATGACAAGGACAAGGCCCCTGAACGTGGACTGGAGCGCTATGTAGATCGGGCCAGTACGATGGATACACCTCTGGTTGTGCTCAGCACGGCAAAACATTCCGCAGAGTGGGTGCCCTGGTTGAACGCGGGAGCCACCGATCATTTGCCCATCGAGCCGATCAATCCGGAAGTCCTGGCCGCAAAGGTCGCCGTTCTGCTACGGATCAAGGAGCGACTAGACCAGTTGCGCGCCGAGGCGGTGATCGATGAACTGACCGGTGTCCACAATCGGCGGTATCTCGATGAACAACTCGGTGCTCGGCTCGGCGAGGCAGCCCGCTACGACATGCCCTTTTCCATTGGCCTGCTCGATATCGACCATTTCAAGAACGTGAACGATGCCCACGGGCACCTTGCCGGTGACCGCATCCTGCAGGAAACGGCGGGGATCATCCGCAAACAGATGCGGAAGGAAGATGTCTTGGTTCGCTATGGGGGGGAAGAGTTCGCCGTCATGTTGCCGCAAACCGATCGTCTGGGATCTGTCATACTGGGCGAACGTATTCGCGAGGCCATCGCCGAACACAGCTTCGATGTAGATGGGAAGACGCTGAGGGTCACCGCAAGCGTGGGCGTTGCGTCCTATCCACTCGACAACTGTACTGAGCCTGAAGACCTGGTGGCCATCGCGGACAAGCGTCTGTATCAGGCGAAAGACGCAGGACGCAACCAGAGCGTCTTCGAGTAGGAAACCCCGTCGTCAGACGGTCTATTCTTCTGCCTCGGATTGGGCTGCCGTGGCGAAGATCCCATCGATCAAGCCGAAATCTCGTGCTTCATCTGCTGACAGGAAGTAGTCGCGCTCGGTGACGTGATCCACCGTCTCCACATCTTTGCCGGTGTGGTCGACGAGGATCTGGTTCAGTCTTCGCCGCCAAGCCATGATCTCGCGGGCGTGAATCTCGACGTCCGATGCTTGCCCGCCGATTCCTCCCCAAGGCTGATGCAGCATGACCCTGGAGTGGGGCAGTGCGTGTCTCTTACCTGCCGAGCCTCCTGCCAACAGGATGGCGCTCATACTGTAGGCCTGTCCCACACACAGGGTGGCCACATCACAGGGGATGTGCTGTATCGTGTCATAGATGGCGAGACCGGCAGTGATATACCCCCCCGGACTGTTGATATACAGGGAGATGTCCTTCTTCGGATCTTCGGAGGCGAGAAACAGTAGCTGAGCGACGATGAGATTCGCCTCTGCGTCATCGACCACTGAGCCGATGAAGACGATGCGCTCCTTAAGCAAGCGAGAGAAGATGTCATAGGCTCGCTCGCCACGCCCCGTCTGCTCGATGACCATTGGAATGACTGCCATACGCTCGTTATCTGTCCTTTGAGATCGAAAAGGTGAGATCCTCTGAAGGTGAAAATGAGGATAACGGGACCTGCGAAGACTGTCAACGCGCCCTGTGCATCTACAACCCTCGCGTTGACAGAGTGAAACAGCCTGATACATTCCTCCCTGCCTGAACGAAGCACCATGGATCCCGATCGAATGTAGCCGTGGGGCAGCGATTTCCACTCTCCCAACTTTGATCCAACTCAGGACCTCATGAGCCCAACGGCGATGCGCGTCGGAGTCCTCGGAAGCGTGAATGAGGACTCCGTTGTTCAAGCCGATGGGTCTGTTTCTGGTGATCTTGGAGGCGTCCTGTTCACGGCCGGCGCTTTGGCGATACTCGGACAGGACCAGCAGATCGAGCCCTGGCTCCTGACTCGAATTGGCTCACCACAGATGGAAAAGGTGCAGACCAGAATGTCTGCGTTTCCCACGCTCCAGTTGGGGGTGGTCGAGACCTGCGACGGGGCTGGGTATCGCTGTCAGATCGAGTATGATGCAGATGGAGCCAAGCAGGAGCGACTGCTGGGTGACGTACCACCGCTGACGATCCGGGATGTAGCCTACCATCTACGTGGCCTGCATGCCCTGGTCGTTAACTTCATCACAGGCTACGAACTCGAGTTAGCCACTCTGCAGGCCATCCGGCGCGTGTTGAAGGGACAGATCGTGATGGATCTACACAGCCTGACCCTGGCACGAGACACCGAAGGCAGGCGCAGCCAGAGAGCTCTGCCAAGATGGCGAGCGTGGGTGGGGTGTGCGGATGTGCTGCAGATGAACGAGCAGGAGGCCGCAAGTTTAGGTGCACGGGGAGGACTTGAGGGGGCGGTCGAGTTTGCGCGGACGCTGCTCTCGTTCGGGCCTATGGCGGTGGTCGTGACCCTGTCGACCCGTGGAGCCGTGGGTGCCTGGCGTGATCCTGCAGGTTTCGTCCGATCCCATCATCAACCCGCACTTGAGGCGGGCGACGGGGTAGTGGACACGACCGGTTGCGGTGACGTGTTTCTTGCGGGTCTAAGCGCCGATCTGATGAAGGGTGGATCTTTGCCGTCAGCGCTGAAACTGGCAGCATCAGCGGCTGCCAGAAAGTGCGCTCGCCCCGGATTGGCGGGCCTGGAGTGTCTGGTTCCAACATCGATGTTATCCAAAGAGGGTTGAGATGCCACAACAGTTCGACTTCCCAAAGAGTCCGATTCCTAACTTCCGAGTTCAGCCGAAGACGATCTACCTCGTGCTGGCTGTGCTGCTGGCCCTCTGGTTGATGAGTGGCGTCTACACCGTCGCTCCCGACGAGAAGGCTGTCATCCTTCGTTTCGGAAAACTGTCCGAAGTGGTGGGGCCCGGGATCGACTATCACTTCCCACCCCCGATCGAAATGCACATCATCCGTTCGGTGACCAAGGTCTACCGAGAAGAGATCGGATTCCGCACGATCGATCCCGGCCCGCCGGCTCGATACCGGCAGAAGCCGGATGAGGCCCTGATGCTGACGGGTGACGAGAACATCGTCAACGTGGAGATGGTTGTGCAGTATCGGGTCACCGATGTGGTGAAAGCTCTGTTCCAAGCTCAGCGGTTGGGTCCTTTCGAAGCCGGAGGGAGCGGTTTGGTCCACGACGCGGCAGAAGCTGCCCTTCGGCAGGTCGTGGGGCGGCACGGGATCGACCAAGTGCTGACGGAAGGGAAGTTGCAGGTCCAGACGGAGATCAAGGAGAAACTGCAGGAATTGTTCGCCCTCTACGATGTCGGTCTGGCTGTGGAAACGGTACAACTGCAGTCGGTGGGGCCTCCCTCGCAGGTCGACTCCGCCTTCAAAGATGTGGCCAGCGCGAAAGAGGATCGGGAGCGTCTCGTGAATGAGGGCAGAGGGTATCAGAACGATATTATTCCCAAGTCACGTGGTGAAGCAGAGCGAATGGTCAAGGAAGCCGAGGCCTACAAAGTCGAGCGCGTCCGGAGAGCCCAAGGTGATGCAGACCGTTTCGGTGCCGTCTACGCCGAGTACGTCAAAGCGCCTGAAGTGACCGAACGACGTTTGTACATCGAGACGATGGAGCGTGTCCTGCCCGATATTCGCAAGTACATCATCGGCACAGGAGAGGGAGACGCGGCTCTTCTCAACCTCATCAATCTCGACCGGGCTCAGCCCGGTCAGAATCGCTGAAAGAAGGCTGTCATGAGATTCGCCGTCGGCGTCGTCGTCGTCCTCATTGCCGCCATGTTTGGGGCAAACCTGGTTCTGTTCACGGTGACCGAAATCGAGCAGGTGGTGGTGACTCAGTTTGGCAAGCCCAAGCGGGTGATCACCGAACCAGGACTTTATTTCAAACTTCCAGATCCCTTCCAGCGCACGACCTCCTTCGACAAGCGGCTGCTCGAATACGACTCGAATCCAGACCCGATTTTTACTCAGGACAAGAAGATCCTCCTTCTCGACAACTACGCTCGCTGGCGGATTGTGGATGCCCTCGTTTTCATGCAGGCGTTACGCACAGTGGACGAGGCGCTGGCACGCATCGATGACATCGTCTTTTCGGAGCTGCGCAAGGAACTGGGCCAGCACGAATTACATGAAGTGGTGTCGACGAATCGCGAGCCCATCATGCAGTTGGTCACTAAGCGTGCAAACGATGCGGCCAAGTTGTACGGGCTGGAGATCATCGATGTCCGCGTGAAACGGGCTGATCTGCCACCGGAGAACGAGAACGCCGTGTACGAACGCATGCGTGCCGAGCGGGATCGTGAGGCCAAGGGGTATCGGTCCGAGGGAGAGGAGCAAGCTTTGAAGATTCGGGCCGAAACCGATCTTCAAGCCTCCACGATCCAGGCCGAAGCCTACGAACGAGCGCAGGGAATTCGAGGTGAAGGCGACGCGACAGCGCTTTCTACCTACGCCGAAGCCTACAAGAAGGCTGCCAATTTCTACGAATTCACACGCACCCTAGAAGCCTACGAGACAGCGCTGAAGACCGAGACGGTCCTCGTACAACCGGCGGACACGGATTTTTTCCGCTATCTGTTGGGGAGACCATAGGGACGGAGTGGGAGCTCGGACAGCTCTTGGCGGTCGTTACGCAGGACCCAATCTACGGGTGGCGATTACCGGTAATATGGGCAGCGGCAAGTCGAGTCTGGCGACCCTGCTGCGAGAGAGGGGGGCTGGCATCGTCGATGCTGATGAGCGGGCGGCGCACCTGCTCGAGTCAGATGGGAATCTGGTGGGGCAACTGGCAGACGCATTCGGCGACGATCTTGTTGACGATCACGGCAGACTGGATCGGCGAAAACTGGCCCATCGCGCGTTCTCCAACGATGAGACCAGGCAGCATCTGGACCGCCTTCTTCGGCAACCTCTCGAGCGACTCTTGTGGGAGACGATGGATCAGCTGGCACCGACGGCTCGCATCGTCATTCTCGACGCACCTCTGGTGTTCGAGTGGGGAATCGAATCACACTTTGATGCCGTTATCGTCGTGACCGTCGACAGTGAAACTGCCTTGCTCCGATTGCAGGATCGAGGCGTGAGCGAAGATGAAGCGCGTCGGCGCCGCAGCGCTCAGTGGCCTGCGGAGAGACAATCAGAGCTGGCAGACTTCGTCGTCGACAACAATTCAGACCTGACGAACCTGGAAGCCCAGGCTGATGTGGTCTGGCAGGCGCTGCAAGACAGGGTCCGTGAAGGGATGGCGTGAGTGAGAATTTGCGGCGAACGCCGCTGTTTGCTGTTCACGAGGCCTCCGGCGCCCGTTTGGTTCCTTTTGCCGGTTGGGAGATGCCCGTTCAGTACACGGGAATCGGCGACGAGCATCTGGCCGTGCGAGAGGGGGCGGGGTGTTTCGATGTCAGCCACATGGGCAGACTTTACGTCCACGGGCATGGTTCTGTGCACTGGCTCGAAACCATCCTGCCCGCACGCATCTCCAGCATGCGCATCGGGCAGATGTCCTACTCGGTTCTGTGCACCCCCGATGGTGGAGCCATTGACGATCTGGCCGTCTATCGATGTGCTAAAGAGAACTTCCTGTTGGTGGTGAATGCCTCGAGGGCCACACAGGATCTCTCCACACTTGAGGCCCTGTTGCCCGATGACGGATCAGCAGCGATCGAAGATCGCACGACCCAAGAGGGCATGGTGGCTGTGCAGGGACCGCGGGCCCTCGAACTGCTGACCGACATCGACCTGGTTGGGGGGCGATTCAACGATCTGGCACCCCTTGGATTCTTCCGATTCCGCCAACGGGCCGACGAGACGGGCTCATGGTTGCTCAGTCGCAGTGGCTACACCGGTGAGGATGGTTTTGAGATCATCTGTCCCGCCAGCGAGACGACATCGTTGTGGGAGGCACTGGTTGCACGCGGTGTGCTACCCATCGGCTTAGGCGCGCGAGATACGCTGCGAACAGAGATGGGTTATCCTCTCTATGGCCACGAACTGAGTGAACAGATCGGACCTGTCGAGGCAGGCCTCGCCTGGGCCCTGGCTCTTGATAAGGAAACGTCCTTCGTGGGACAGCAGAGACTTGTCGACAGGCAGCAGGGTACTCAGCGACTGTTGGGGCTGAGAATCGAGGGCAAGGGCATTCCGCGCCCCGGTTACGAGGTCTCTCAAGAAGATCAGGTCGTAGGGAGCGTGA
Organism: Gemmatimonadota bacterium; assembly: GCA_002712305.1. Lineage (GTDB taxonomy): Bacteria > Latescibacterota > UBA2968 > UBA8231 > UBA8231 > UBA12574. Next base: position 54,745 of record PATE01000010.1, read on the forward strand.
CCAGCGGAACCTATTCACCGAGTCTACAGGCGGGCATCGCCCTGGCGTTGGTTGACACGGCCCGCATCGATCCGAAACGGGGCGCAGCGATCCATGTGCGCAACCGGCAACTACCCGCCAATTTCTGCGACCTGCCCTTCGTCCCATCTCGGGTCAAGCGCCGCCGTCGCAAGAGGACCGTATCGTGAGTGTAGATTTTGAACGTCGACACATTGGTCCCAGTGAACATCAAGTCGACGAAATGCTTGAGGAGCTTGGCTACCAGGATCTTGAGGCCCTGACAGCAGCGGCAGTTCCTGCGGCCATTCTCAGTGAGCACCGGCTGCAGATGGAACCCGCCTGGGACGAGCATCGACTGCTGTCCAGACTGCGCCAAATCGGCGGCCGCAACACAGCAGCACGTTCCTTTCTGGGGATGGGTTATCACGACTGTGTGACACCTCCCGTCATCCAGCGAAATATCCTCGAGAATCCCGCCTGGTACACACAGTACACTCCCTATCAGTCCGAAATCGCCCAAGGGCGTTTGGAGGCTCTGCTCAACTTCCAGACCGTCATCATCGACCTCACCGGTCTGCCGCTGGCCAATGCGTCCCTGCTGGATGAGGCGACGGCCGCAGCAGAGGCGATGGCGATGTTGCAAGCCGCCCAGGGCCGGAAGGGCACATCCACACGGTTCTTTGTCGCCGACGACGTTCATCCGCAGACGATCGGTGTTGTGGGTACCAGAGCACGCTGGCGTGGCTGGGAACTGGTTGTGGCACCGACAGAGAAATTTGAGATCTTTCTGCAGGAAGGAGGCTTCTTCGGCGCCTTGTTTCAGTACCCCTCCACCTACGGTGCCGTCGACGCCGAAGCGACACGCACACGGATCGAGTTCGCGAGCCAGGCAGGTGTCCCTACGATCCTGGCTGCTGACCCTCTGGCCCTGACATTGCTGACGCCACCAGGCGAATTGGGTGCCGCCATTGCAGTGGGTTCCACGCAACGCTTCGGCATGCCGATGGGTTTTGGTGGTCCTCACGCTGCCTATCTGGCCGCCAGCGAGGACTTCAAGCGACTCCTCCCGGGGCGCATTATCGGCGTGGCGCGTGACGTCGATGGTCGCCCCGCCCTGCGGATGGCGCTGCAAACGCGTGAGCAACACATCCGCCGAGAAAAGGCCACGAGCAACATCTGTACGGCGCAAGTCCTGCCGGCCGTCGTGGCCAGCATGTATGCCGTCTATCACGGCCCCGAGGGGCTGCGCACGATCGCTCAACAGGTACACTCACGCGCCTGCGAAGTGGCCTCGATGGCACGTGCCAACGGATTTGAGATGCCCCACGATGAGTTCTTTGACACGATCTGTGTGCAGGCCGGCGAAGACAGCCTCGACGCGGTGATGAGTCGCGCCGANGCAGGTGGCGTGAACCTGCGTCGTGCNACAAACGATTCGATCTNCATCAGTGTGGACGAGGCCACCACCTCCGAAGAACTGTCACAACTGAGAAACATTCTGGGTGGCGCCGCCCACGACACGGCACCGGAGGCCTCCCTGTCCGATAACAATCGGCGGACAAGTGCATTTATGGAGCATCCCGTTTTTGAGCGGTATCGGTCTGAAACAGAGATGCTGCGGTATATGCGACGCCTCGATCATCGAGATCTGTCCCTGACAACGTCGATGATCCCCCTCGGATCATGCACGATGAAATTGAACGCAACGGCTGAGATGATGCCCATTACGTGGCCGGAGTTCGCTCGCCCTCACCCGTTTGCCCCGATGTCACAGAATGAAGGGTATCAAGAGATCTTCACCGACCTGGAGAAGATGTTGGCTCAGATCACGGGTCTTGTGGGAGTCTCCCTTCAGCCCAACGCAGGATCCCAGGGCGAATATGCCGGGCTTCTTGTCATCCATCGCTACCACGAGGAACGAGGTGACGAGGATCGACGTATCTGCCTGATTCCAACCTCCGCCCACGGAACCAATCCNGCCAGCGCGGTCATGGCCGGACTTGAAGTGGCTCTGGTTCAGTGTGATGACGATGGCAATATCGATCTGAACGACCTGCGCCAGAAGGCAGCAGAACACACGGATCGACTTGCGGCGCTGATGGTGACTTACCCATCGACACACGGCGTGTTCGAAGAGGGAATCGGCGAGATCTGTGAGGTCATCCATGAGCACGGTGGGTTGGTCTACATGGATGGAGCCAACATGAATGCCATGGTCGGATTGTGCCGACCGGGAGAGTTCGGTGTCGATGTGTGCCATCTGAATCTTCACAAGACGTTCTGCATTCCCCACGGTGGCGGTGGGCCAGGTATGGGGCCAATTGCGGTAGGGGAACACCTTGCACGTTTTCTTCCCGCACACCCGCTCGACCACGAACCAAACGAACGGGTCGGCGCCGTGTCGGCCGCACCCTACAGCAGCGCCGTTATCCTGCTGATCTCGTGGGCCTACTTGAAGATGATGGGGGCGGATGGCCTGCGGAGGGCGACACAGGTGGCCATTCTGAATGCGAATTATGTTGCCCATCGACTGCACGAAGCCTTTCCGGTGCTCTATCGTGGGGCAGCGGGTCTTGTGGCCCACGAGGCGATCTGCGATCTACGGGGTTTCAAGGCGGCAGGTATCGAAGTGGATGACGTTGCCAAACGGCTGATGGACTACGGTTTTCACGCACCCACTGTCCACTTTCCGGTGCCGGGTACGATTATGATCGAGCCCACCGAAAGCGAGGCTCGACAGGAACTCGACCGTTTCTGTGATGCTCTACTGGCTATTCGNGCAGAGATTGCCGATATCGAGGAGGGCAGGTCAGATCCGCAGGACAACCCTCTGTGCAACGCGCCCCATACGATCACACACGTGCTCGATGGTGAGTGGNCNCACCCTTATTCGCGTGAGTGCGCGGCNCGCCCGGGCTCTTGGCAACAAGAGCACAAGTTCTGGCCGAGTGTGGGCCGCATCGACAGCGCCTATGGAGATCGACAGTTGGTGTGTTCTTGCCCACCGATAGAAGACTACCTCTCGTCGGACTGAGGAACGAGGTCCGCGAGCCACCGNAAGAAAGAGAGANCANTTCNATGTCGAGCGAACGCCGCCGGGCACTGGTGACCGGGATTACGGGCCAGGACGGTTCCTACCTCGCCGAGCTTCTACTGGAGAAGGATTATGAAGTGTTCGGCCTGATCCGACGATCNAGCACGGTGAACTTTGAGCGCATCGAGCATATCCAGGATGACATTCATCTGCTTTCCGGAGATCTGTTGGACCAAAACTCTCTGATGGTGGCCATGCAGCATGCCCAACCTCACGAGATCTACAATCTCGGGGCCCAGTCCTTCGTGCCCGCCTCGTGGGAACAGCCGCTGCTGACAGGGGAGATCACAGCCCTCGGTGTCGCACGAATCCTCGAAGCGATCCGCTCAACCGATCCCAGCACTCGNTTTTATCAGGCCTCTACCAGCGAACTGTTCGGCAAGGTGCAGGAATCACCCCAGTCGGAACGGACGCCCTTCTACCCACGAAGCCCCTATGGCGTCTCCAAGTTGTATGCTCATTGGATCACGATTAACTACCGGGAATCGTATGATCTGTTCGCCTGTGCAGGGATTCTCTTCAACCACGAGTCACCCCGCCGCGGTCTTGAGTTTGTGACCCGCAAGATCACCCATGGCGTTGCCAGAATAAAGCACGGCCTGACGAACAAGCTCGCTCTCGGCAATCTGGATGCCCGCCGGGATTGGGGGTACGCCGGCGATTTCGTGCGAGCCATGTGGATGATGTTGCAGGAAGCTGAGCCCGCCGACTACGTGATCGCCACAGGCGAGGATCGAACGATTCGTGAATTCTGCCAGGTGGCTTTTGATGCAGCGGGTCTCAACTGGGAAGATCACGTTGTGATCGATGAACGTTTCCTTCGACCGGCGGAGGTCGAAATCCTCAAAGGTGACCCTTCCGAGGCTGTAGATCGTATGGGCTGGAAACCGGAGGTTTCCTTCGAGCAGATGGTGCAGATGATGGTCGAACACGATCTGGAGTTTGTCTCTGCCCACAAGTAGCGTCCGCTATCCGAGCGTCCGCTACCCGTTGGCCGCGTCGATGATCATCGTGCGGTCTTGCCAGATCCTGCTGGTGGCGGTGTTTGTTGGGGGATGTTCCTCCGACCAGGACGACGCAATCCAGCCTCCGTTGACGCTCAATCAACTGCGGGGAGGAATCGAACTCGAACAGCGGTCGTCACAGACGGTCACAGCCCAACTGGATTCGACCTCTCGGCGCCGTGACATCATCACCGAACATCTGCGCCTCCTGGTTGGCGACACATCCATTCCGGCCATCGCCTGCTACTCGTCTTTGGCCAACACACGCCCCCTCCCGGGGCTGCTGTGGATGCCCGGTAGCCCCAACATCAAAGAAGATCTGATGTACCCTCTTGATCTGCTGCCGAGGTGGGCGGAGGAGGGGTTCTTCGTGCTGAGTATCGATCGTCCTTTTCACGGCGACCGACCTGGTAACCGCGAGCATGAAATTCGGCAGCGAGGGTGGCCTCCCGTGTTTGGAGATTATGTGGCGGATCTGACGCTGTCCCTCGACTATCTCGCCTCGCGCAGTCAGGTCGATCCAGAGCGCCTGGGCATGGTGGGACTATCCACCGGGGGACTTGAAGCGCTCGTGGTGGGTGCCCTGGATCCGAGGCTTAAGGCCGTCGTGTGTGTCTCGGGGCAACTGGCATGGCCACAGGTGTTCGCCACAGATGCCTGGAAGCACATCTTTGCCGGACTGCCACTGGCTGACAGTCTTGTGGCTGCACGAACACCCGGGCCGCAGGCTCTTGTCTACTTTACTGAACAGATGCCGGGCTTGGGGGTGTTGGACGCTGCGCGCGTTGCACCCCTGCTTGCACCACGTCCGCTGCTTCTGCTGGGGGGAACCAACGACCCCCTGGTTCCCGTTGCCAGCGCACGGGCCACGGCCGCCGCCGCCGCCGAGGCGTACGCCAGGGCCGGAGTTCCTCAGCGCTTTGCTATGGAGCTGGAACCCGGGCGTGGGCACGCTTTTTCGAAGAAGATGCAGGCGCAGGTTCTGGCCTGGTGTCAACGCTGGCTGTAGCCCACAAGCTCATCGTCCGTCGCAACTACTCGATGGACAGTCGCTTGGAGAACTTGCCGATCTGGCTGCAGATGCGATGCAGGACCCAGGCGTCTCGCCGCTCGAGGGGGGCGCGAGACAGGAATCGGCGCAGGACACGGTCAAATCCTGACATGTCATCGTTGAATGGCCGGAAACCGATGCGAGTCAGCGATCCAAGAATATGCTCGACGACTCGTTCGAACTCATCTACGGAGGCCAAGGGAGGGGCATCGGGCCGCAGCTGATATCCCTGCGTCCGAAACAGCTCGAAGGCCATCAGTAGCACGGCCTGGGACAGGTTGAAGGAGGGATGATCGACGGCCGAGGGGATTCTGACCAGGCGATGGCAGTGGACCAGCTCTTCCCTGGAGAGACCATCCTTTTCTCGTCCGAATACGATCGCCACCGGGTAGCGGTGAGCGATGCCGATGGCCTCGACACAGGCGGCCTCGTGACTCTCCTCCACAACGCGAAAGCGTCCCCTTCGATGGGTCGTGCCCACCACGAAATGCGTCCCGGAAACGGCTTGTTCGAGAGTATCAACTTCGCGGGCCGCCTCAAGGATCTCGGCAGATCCATGGGCCATCCATCCCGCTTCCGGTTCGTTCCGCCAGGGAGCGGGGTTGACGAGCACGAGTTGTCCGATACCCGTGTTCTTCAGCACGCGAGCCACCGAACCGATGTTGCCCGGAGATGCCGGTTCGACGAGGATGATCCGGACCTGATCCAGTGGCCGATCAATGGGCGAGGGTTGGGTCCTGCCGGTTGGGTTATTCATGTTTTGAACATAACTCAGGGGGTCTCGTAAGAAAATCTCCAGAAAGGGGTGTTGACTCCTTGCGATTTTGCCGTGGCAAGGGTACTTTGGCCCATGAACTGGTACAGCACTGGTACCGGTCTCCTCGGCCGGTTTGTTCAGGAGATATTTACCGAGCGTCTTCGGGAGGCGCCCCATCGTCTTCCCGTCCGTCCACAGCGAGCTCAAAGCGAGGGTTGCCTCTTCCTTCGCCCGGAGAGCTGGTTCGTTCATCTCACTGACCAAGAAACATACCCGATACATATCTCATAGAGCCGCTGCGCCTGAATGAAGGCGCGCCCCCCGCGGGTTAGGCTCGGGCGTCCCGTCGACCAGACCGTCGTCGCAGACACCGATATCTCTCTATCAGCCGATAGGGGCTGCTGGTCAGCTCCAGGCGAAATGAGACAAGGGGATTGGTATGTGCCGCACGCTCAGGTCCAAGGACCTACGAGATCAGGCTGACATCTACCGACTGACATGAATACCACTCGACCCACCATCTGGCGACGCGTCTACGCCATCATCATTCCTTATCGGGCACGTCTCGTCGTGTCCTCCGTGACGCTGCTGGTCTTGACGGGACTTGGGCTCGTGTCGCCGATCCTGGCGGCCAAGTTGGTTGGTGTTGCTCTGGTTGAACTGAACAAGACACTCTTCCTTCAGTGCGTGGCTGCCATGTTCGGTATTCACGTAGCTACCAGCATTCTGTCCTTCCTCTACTCGTATCAAATGAGGGTGCTGGGTGGCCGTGTCATTTTCGACCTGAGACGGAGAATGTACGATCATCTCCAGCGGCTCTCTCTTGGATTCTACGAGAGTCGCAGTTCTGGAGAGATTATCAGCCGAATGATGAACGACGTGAATTCGATCACGTCCCTGGTCACAGGAACCGCGCTCAACACCCTTATCTCATCGTTCAAGGCGATCGCAATCCTGGCGTGGCTGGTCTACGACGCCCCCTGGGTCGCGCTGTTGGCGGTGGCGATTCTTCCACTCCATTTCCTTGGCTATTTCTTCTTCAACTCCCGCATCTCTCATGTGCACTGGAAGCGCTCGGAGAAGATGTCGCAGATCTACGGCAAGGTGTCGGAGGTCTTGAGCGCAATGAAGATGGTCAAGTCCCACTCTGGCGAGATGCGCGAGAGCCGTTCGCTGATCACGCAACTACGTGAATCCTACGATATCGATGTTTATTCGGGGAACCTGAGTAGTGCATGGGGGAACGCGACAGGCAACATCTCCTACGTCGGGCAAGTCTTCGTGATGCTGGTCTGCGGATATGCCGTACTGGGTCTGGAGATGTCGTTGGAAGTGTATCTCCGATCCCTCACCTATGTGGGCATGTTGTATGCGCCGGTGGCCGAACTCATCGGTGTCGTACAGCAGATCATCCCAGCGAAAGTGGGAATTCGGCGTGTCTTCGAGATCATGGATCTGCAACCCGAGGTTGTGGACCGTCCCGATGGCGTTCGGGACACCGTGCGCGGGGAAGTCTCCTTCGAAAACGTGGGTTTTGCCTACGCCCAGGGAGACCAGGTCCTGGCGGACGTCTCCTTTACGGCCTCGCCCGGCGAGGTGCTGGCCTTCGTCGGTCCAAGTGGATCTGGCAAGACAACGATCGCGAATCTGATCGCCCGGTTCTACGACAGAAACAGCGGTGACATTCTCATCGACGGCCGAGATATCCAGGAGTTCTCTCTGCGGACACTCAGGAATCAGATGAGTATTGTTCTACAGGAGACCTTCCTATTTAGCGGCACGATCGTCGACAACGTGCGGTATGGGAAACCCGACGCGACAATGGAGGAAATCGAGGGGGCCGCCCGTCAAGCGAATGCCCACGAATTCATTTGCACCCTTCCCGACGGTTATCGATCACTGATTGGCAGCAATGGCACACGCCTCTCGGGAGGGCAACGCCAACGGATCGCCATTGCCCGGGCGCTGATCCGCAATCCACGGATCCTGATCCTCGACGAAGCAACGTCGGCACTAGATACCGTGTCGGAATCGAAGGTACAGGAAGCTCTGCAGCACCTGATGAAAGACCGCACGACCTTCATTATTGCCCACCGGCTTTCGACCATCAAGAACGCTCACAGAATCGTCGTCTTGAAGGAAGGGCGCGTCGTGCAGATCGGTCCTCACGACGACCTCATTGGTGAAGAGGGCCTCTATCGGGAGCTGTACGATCCTGAATGGGCCAAAGAACAGAAACGATTGCGCGATGAACGAATCGAAGAACTTGCACGCGAAACGATTGTGTAAGGGACCTGTCAGATGACGACGATCACACATCCTGAAGAGAAACGTAAAAGATCTCTGCGCCCGATCGTGTTTGATCTGGTTGCTCATTACGAGCCCAGTGCTCACTTCCAGTTCTCGCGACGTGTCCGCAACGAGTTTGACGAACTGGCCAAGGAGTATACCCGCTCCACATGGTTGCTGGGACGTTATGGCGGGCGACCTGTGATGCAGACGGATATCCGGGGCATCGGCGTGGCGTCACGAGTGGAAATCGGGCGACTCGTTCTGCGTGAAGGCAAGCAGGCGGAATTGATCACCAGCGCCATGCAGATGTTCGCCGAGTGCCAAGCCAGGAATCTCGCGTCGGGGCCCATCAGCCGCGTCGTCGTCAATTTCCCGAAGGCCGCTGAGCGACCCCGGGAGCGCTCTGTAGTTCGGCATGCCTTCGATGGGACGTTCGACGAGGGCACGGATGGGGCGAGTTGCTTCGTCGCGTGGGAACTCGATCACCTCGAAATCGGTCGATGTGTGACGTACCAGAGTTTGATGCAGTACCTGCGTGAAGATGGGATCTACCACAGTTCCCATCGTGGTCGCGTCGAGGCTGTACAGCGCCACCTGCAGCAGGAGGTTGGGCGCTACGAGGCTCATCGGTTCTTCCTGAGACCGGAGCGCCGTGAGGGAGCGATACCGTCTCTCACCTTCTGCTATACCGGAGATTCTTTGGATCGTCGGGTGGAAGCCTTCATGACCGGCTATACGGACGAGACCTTGGAATTTGTCGACGCAGAGGACTACGAGGACCAGCGAGGCTCCTTTTCAAGTCTCTCCGACTACGAACGTGCAAGTCGTCGATACGGGGGCCTGTGGATTCTGCAGGACGACATCGTCCGCCGTCTCTCACAGCATCATGTGGGCGTGCTGTATCTCTTCTTCGACGAGAAACTGCAGCCGCAACTCGGTCGAGAGTTCGCGTGGGATGAGTTGTATCAGCGTCAGCGCGTATCGGCCTACATCCCCCGGGCTTCGAGAAACTCACAGACCTTCCTCGACATGGTCCTTGAGGAAATGGTGCGAGGTCGCTTCATCACCGCCGAGGATGATAGCTACCAACTCGCCGAAGGCTTTGGCGACTTCCAGCACGTCACCTTCTATCAGCTCGACGACTTCCGCAAACGTCAGGTGTAGCACGACGGAGTACCGCCACCCTTGACGGCGCTCAACTGCACCGTCATCCTCGATGGATCGTTCATCGTAGGGCGATGATCATCCACACGATTCACCAGGAGAGGAGCAGTGGCCGGCGCGCAGTCTGTTCGACCTCACTCGCAAGAGGGTGAGCAGACGTCGGATTTCCAATCTCGTCCCCTGCACGACGGTCGGTTGTGGGTGCACGTGCACTCGTCGAAGCGCTACAAATCCTCGACCCTTGACCTGTTCCTGCCCACTGTCCTGCAGCCACACCGGGCGACAGGGTTGGCCCTGATCAGCCGCTTGCTCGAGCGGGGAACCCAGTCTTATCCCAGTCTCCAACAGCTCAATCGACATACGGACCTTCTGTATGGCGCGCGCTATTTCGCGGCCACGCAGCGCCACGGTGCCTTTCAGACCCTTCGTCTCCATTTCTCAGCCCTCGATGATCGTTACCTGCCGCGGAGCGAAGCCCTTTTGCGCAAAGGGGCTCGACTGCTCAGCGATGCGCTGCATCGTCCCCATGCGCCAACAGGCGTCTTTGACCCTGATTGGGTGGAGCAGGAGAAGACTGGACTGCTCAATACGCTGGCCGCATCCCTGGCGGATCGGTCCAACCGGGCACAGCGCCGTTGTCTGCAGATCATGTGTGCGTCTGAGCCGTATCGACTCAGTGCCGATGGTGAGGCGGTAGAGATCAAGGCTTTCGATGAGCACACTCTGACAGCCCTGCTACGCGATCATCTGGAGCAAGGGGTCGGGCATCTGTATGTCTGCGGCGACATCGATGTCGATCGTGCCTGTAAGTTGGGTGAGCAGTTTCCGCCCCGATCTGATGTGGCCCGCAAACTCTGTGTGGGCACCGAACACACGGATAGACCTGCCCGTCAGGTCGTTGAGTTTGGCGAAGCGTCTCAGGGCCGCCTGATCGTCGGCCACCGAAGTGGCATCCACCTCGCTCATGGAGACTATCCAGCCCTTCTCCTGTTGAATCTGATTCTCGGGGGCGACATCTATGGGCGTCTCTATCGGCGAGTTCGTGAGCAGGAAGGGCTGTGTTATCACATCGCCTCCTACGTCGAGCCGATGGCGGGGTTTCTCTTTGTCGAGGCAGGGATCGAGGCCATCCACCTTCAGCGCGTATTGAACCACATCGTCGACGAGCTGCACACGCTCGCAAGTCAGGGGCCGACGTCCGAGGAACTCGACAACGCTCGGCGAATCTCCCTGCATCGATTGGAGGGGGCCGCGGACCATCGTGACGCACTGATTCATTTCGATCTGCTGCGACGACTGGCCGCAGCTCCGGTGGACCGTCTCCGGCTCGTGGAGGAGGTGAGACAAGTCCGAGTGGAAAGTGTCAGGGATGTCGCGCGCCATATCGTGCGAGATACGGCATATCTGCTCGCCCCCGGCCTGACCGAGTCTGCAGGGGGGGGCGTGTGAGCACCCAGGTGGGCCACGGCCAGCAGCCCGATTCTTCTGAACGCACCCACGCCATGTTGGGTGAACGGATCTGTCACCATCGGTGGCAGAATGGAGTTCAGCTCTGGGCCTGTCCGCGGCCAGGTAGATCGGTGTCCATGCATCTGTCCGTCGCCGCTGGTGCCCTCCACCGACAGATCCCTGGAATCGAGCTGCCCGCGGGGACGGCTCATTTCCTTGAACATCGTCTCTTCGAAAAGCAGGACGGAGATCTGTCAGCCCGCTTTGCGGCCCTCGGGGCGGACATCGACGCAGAAACGGGGTATACCCATACGTCGTTCACATGTGCCGTGCAGCCCGACGCCGTGGATCCCTCGCTTCGACTGATGGCCCGGCTTGTGCAGGAATCGTATTTCCCGACCGAAGCTGTCGAGCGCGAACGAGAGATTATTCAGCGGGAGATCGAACTCTACGAGGACCATCTGGAGTGGGTCGCCTTCCATGCGGCCACCAGAGCGCTTTATGCGAATCAGCCCATCGCTGAGGACATTGCCGGCACCACTCAGACGCTCTGCTCGATCGACGCCGAGACGCTGAACCAAGCGCACACCCACCTGTACGGGCCGGACCGGATACAGTTAATCATCGTCGGCCCCGTAGATAACAAGGAGACCCTCGATCTGGTGGGGGAGCTCTTTGGATCGACTGCGTCCTGTCTGAATACCAATCTTACACGGCCGGAGCCCGCGAAGGTTGTTCCGCGCCGAATTGAAACATCCCTCGCCGTCTCCCGACCCCGATTGTGGCTGGGGCTGGGTGCGGCCTCTCCCTGGGACAAGCCGCATCAGGCGATGCAGCGCGAACTACACCTGGAGTGGGTCCTCGACATCCTTCTCGGCGGAGCAAGTCCCTTCTTCAGCCAGCACTACGAATCTGCTCTCATCGACGCAGAGAGCTTCGGCAGTGAGATCTATGTGGACGAGCCCTTTTCCTTCTGCCTTATCGGTGGCGATACCGATGACCCTCAGCGTCTCGGGGAGACGCTGTTGGCGACGCTGATCGATTCTCAGACGCCCGACCAGATTCGAGCCGACGTGGATCGAGCGCGTCGTCGGGCCTATGGTGAGTTGGTGTCCAGTTTCGAAGATGACGACAGCGTCCGTGAGTTCATCGAGACGGCCGCGTTGCGAAGCTGCCATCCCTTCGACCTTGTGGATCTCTATCTGGAGACCGACGCCGAAGATCTGATCGCAACGTGGGACCTTACGATTCGTGATCGCGAAGCGGCCTGGGCAGTGGTGGGACCAAATGTCGAGAATCGGTCGGGAGACTAAGGTGGCGGAAGAGAAGCTATATCGCTACGAGCTCAGCTGTGATGGCGGACTCGAGGACATCCTCATCGATGAGCTCCGCCAGTGTTTGGGCAAGCGAGTCTCCGGGCTACGCGAGGAACGAGGTGAAGTAGGGCGTGTGTTCTTTGACTACGAAGGATCTCCCCGCCATCTTCTCGCGCTGGAGTGTGCTGGCGGTGTCAGTTCCATCGTCCTGGAGATGCACGATATCACTGTTGGCGATCCCGGGCTGGAGAAGATCCGACATCGTCTGGCGAAACTTCCGCTCACCTCCATGGGGCGCATGGCAAGGATCGCCGCGGAGGAGATCGATGTAGAAGGATACCGACTTCGTGTACGGCAGCGTGGTGCCCATCGCTTCAGTGTCACCGATACGGAGGCGGCCGTACGGAAGGCGCTGGCCGAGAGCGGCCTGAGCCCATCTGAGAATGGATTCGATCTCGAACTTCGGCTGCAGAAGCGGCGTGCTCAACTGAAGCTGTCGCTTCGCCATCGAGGTCGCAGCGGGCCGGTTGAATCGGAAGGGCTCGGCTCAGCTTCTATCGCCGCCATCATCCGGATGCTCGATCTGGATGAGTCGGACGACACTGTCCTGATCCAGGGGCGATCCGATGCCGCCTTGGCGGCCAAAAGAGTCTGTCAGGGGCGGGTGGTCTGCACGAGCATGAGGCGGCCCGTACGGCCCACTCAACACGTGATCGTGTCTCACCCGGATCATCTGCCACTCGGGGCGGGGACGATGACGACGGCCATTGTCGTTATCGGAGATCAGGAGATGGCCCAGACCGGGGTCCAGACCGGCGTTTCTCGTCTGACGCAAGCCG
>PATE01000011.1:0-56398 GCA_002712305.1 Gemmatimonadota bacterium
GAACCGTTGCTGAGGATACTCGATACGCCGCACGACGCAGCCTCGCCGTTGGCTTAGCATTACGGCGAGCTTATACTCCAGTGGCGATCTAGCTCAGTACACTAGAAGGCGGGAGCGTGGCAATGGAGAAGGAAACCGGTACGCAGCAAGTCAAGGCAGGCCTGGCACAGATGCTCAAGGGCGGCGTGATCATGGACGTCGTCAACGCGGAGCAGGCCAAGATTGCCGAAGATGCCGGTGCCACGTCGGTCATGGCCCTCGAACGCGTTCCCTCAGACATCCGCAAGGATGGCGGCGTGGCGCGGATGTCGAGTGTCGCCACGATCCGCGAGATCATGGAGACGGTGACCATTCCCGTGATGGCGAAGGTGCGCATCGGCCACTTCGCCGAGGCACAGATCCTGCAGGCCCTCGGTGTCGACTATATCGACGAGAGTGAGGTTCTGACGCCAGCAGACGAGTCCTTCCACGTAGACAAGTTTGCTTTCGACGTGCCGTTCGTGTGCGGCGCTCGCAATCTCGGTGAAGCGTTGCGGCGCATCGGCGAGGGAGCCTGCATGATTCGCACTAAAGGCGAGGCGGGTTCGGGCAACATCGTCGAAGCAGTCCGGCACATGCGCACCGTTGTGGATGACATGAAGCGCCTCACGACGCTGGGTCCCGAGCAACTGATGACCGCCTGCCGCGATCTGGGCGCACCCTATGAGTTGGTGCGTATGGTGGCCGACGCCGGCAAACTCCCGGTGCCGAATTTCGCCGCTGGGGGCATTGCCACCCCCGCTGACGCGTCACTCATGATGCAGTTGGGTGCGGAGGCCGTCTTCGTCGGATCGGGCATCTTCAAATCAACAGATCCTGCTGCCCGAGCCAAGGCGATCGTAGAAGCGACGACCCACTACATGGATCCGGATATTCTGGTCCGTGTCTCCGAGCAGCTGGGTGATGCCATGCCGGGGATCGAGATGGGAACCTTGGAAGACGGACAGTTGCTGCAGACACGCGGCTGGTAGACAAACCACGCCACTGAGCGTGGTGTAGAGATCGACATCGAGGAGGAGACGTTCCATCGGGACGTCTCCTTCTTTGTTTCCGTGCTCCTTCTCGTTTTGGAGATAGGAGTACGCCGGAGAACGAGGAAGAATGTCCGTAAGGGTGGGCGCATTGGCGCTACAAGGTGACTTCGACGCGCACCTGCGCGTGATGGCGGAACTAGGCGCGCAGACCAGCGCGATTCGCAAGCCGGAGCAACTGCGACAGATTGATGCGCTCGTGATTCCAGGGGGTGAGTCGACGACGCTGATCAAACTCATGGATGCCTACGACTTCTGGGAACCCTTGCGAGAGTTTACCACGAGAGGGCGCGTGTTCGGTACATGTGCAGGACTGATTCTGGTCGCGAGCGAAGTCATCAACCCTGCCCAGCGCAGTCTTGGTTTGCTCGATGTGACCGTAGAGCGCAACAGCTACGGACGGCAACGTGAGAGCTTTGAGTCGGCCGGGCAGTTCATCGATCGGAACTCTGATGAATCCAAGACTCGCGAAATCCCGATGGTGTTCATTCGGGCACCGCGGATCCAGCGACTAGGCGAGGGCGTTCGCGCGTTAGCTACCCACGGCGAGGATACGGTGATGGCACGCAGCGACCATGTGCTGGTCGCCACGTTCCATCCCGAATTGAGCCACGACCCTTTCGTTCATCAGTACTTCCTCAGCATGGTGGACGAACCGCTTTAGAAGCGAAACTGCACGTTGGCCGAGAAGCGATTGATGCTGATGTTGTCGTCAGCAAAGATGAAATCGTGCTGAAAACGCATCCCCACGCGCAGACGTTGTGTGAGCATGACCTCGGCACCAACCCCGGGTGCGATGCCAAAGTGCGAGTCCCCGCTGTCCGGTGAATAGAGTTCGGCATCAAGGCTCAGATAAGCGTTGATGGGCTCATAGCTGAGCATGTTGCGGACCCCGGCGCTGTAGATGCTCGTCTTCTGGTCGCCACCGATGTAGCCGTAACCAAGCTGAAATCCCAGCCAGTCCTCCATGAGGTAACCAACCGAGACTCCCGAGAGCAGGTCCGTTTCTGACACGTCTTCGTCGACACCGGTGAGTTCCACGTCCACAACGGCTGCGCCGAACATCCCCTCCACAAACAGCTGGCCGCGTTCCTGCCAGGGATATCCCCCGTGACCGATTTCGCTTCCTTCGGGGCCGTCGGTTCGTTGGGCCGCCGCTGGCAATACGCAGGCAAATGCCAGCATGACAACAACCCATCGGGTTTGCTTTAGCCGTGTCATAGCCCAATGCTCCGCTTCTTGAAGCTTTTGGTGATTTCTTTGTGGTCCGTCCACACAATGGCGGTGGTTTCAATATCCGTCAGCTCGAAGGTGGACTTGTAGTACACGACCTTCTTGTCCCCCATCTGCTGCACGGTAGAGGTGATCGTCAACCCGAGCAGATACCGCGCGGCTCGCTGTTTTCCGGGGCCCGTCGCTTCGTTCGGATCGACATAACCGGAGCCCTGGTACTCATATTCCTCAGCGATCTCCTGACGAGCCGCTTTGTCGAGGAATGTGACCTGGCCGGAGTTGATGAGCTCCGTCTTCACGTGATCATAAAGCGCCTGAAGGTCGATGTGCTCCGTCGTGCGATTCTTGGGTGTCTCGAGAATGACAACAGGTTGGGTGAGAGCGTCTCGCGCGATCCATTTACCGAGAGACTCGACGATCTTCTTCGCCACCAACTGCATGTCATTCTGGTTCCAGCGATCCGAAAGCATGACGATCTGCTCCGGATCCTGATAGGTGCCCTGCGTGAAGGCACGTGGTCCGGCGCAAGCTGACAATCCCAGCGCTGCGACGGCAATGCACATCGTATTCGTTATTCTGTTCATCGATCTACCTGCCAGCATGGATGTCATCGGTTTCGCCATCTAGTCCCACTCACATTCGAAGTGGGAGCGCTCAAGGTGCCACTTGTCAGCGAGCATGGCGTCCTGTCGGTGTAGCACCTGTAAGAAACAGTCCTGTCGCAGCGAACTGGCCGGGTAGTCGAAAACAAACTCCATCGCGCCCTGCCGGTCGGCCTGTGGAATGTCGCTGATTGTGTAAATGTCGGGTCGGGTCGAGGTGAAGACCATCGCCCTCTTTGGGCCGTGCGTCTTCAGCGGCACCCGTGCTGCGAAACTCAGTCGCCGCACCTTCTTTGGCAGCAGCAGATCTGTGTTGTCCGTCATGGTGTCGCGCGCCCAACGCCCACCGAGCAAGGAACGCAGATTGCCGAAGAACACGCGATCTCGATCTCCATCGGGAAGAATGAGATACAGATACCCCTGTCGCGCCTGTGTCGAGATCTGCTGCTGGCCGCCAAGACCCTCGAAATCGAACTGAATGTGCAGATTCACGTGTCGATTCGGGGGCAGTGCGTGCAGAGAGATGGCCTGCAGAACTTGCTGGGGCACGCCCGCATCCTTGAGCGCAACCAGAGACGAGACCGAAGCATCACAGGCGCATTGACGCTCCTGGACCATTTTGGCCACCATGCTGTCGGCAAATCCAGCCTCTGTCAGCTCGATGATGTCATCGAGACTCATGGGCAACTGCTGAGATCGTTCGTACAGCGGCGGTAGCTGTCCACCATCCCAGTCGACGATATTAAAGACGTACCCTGACGGTATGGTGCCTACTGAGGTGGTGGCACGCTGCGCCCAGGCAGAACCGCCCACCAGCAGTGCTACTGCCGCGAGTTTCAGGATCCCTGTTCGTCTTCTCTGTGTCATTTGCCGTCCTGCCTGTGTCTTAACTCTGCTGTGTCTGCCTACTCGAAGCTACGCCAGTTGAGGAAAACCGGCGCGCTACTTGTCTCCACGTCGGTGAACACATGCGTGTCGATCACACGACCTTCTGCGTCTAGAAACTCCAGAGCTACCTGACCCGTTCCCGGCGGCGGTTCGATTCTTGCCATCCAGATGGCGCCAGGCAACGACGTCCAGCCACGGGTATCGGCCGCTTCTGTGCCGGAGCCGAAGAGATTCACCAGGAAACCGAGGATGTCATTTTCCTCTTCGGCGGCCTTGGTCACCAGCATCTTGGTCACGACGCGCGCCGCGGTGCGCAGGAGGATGGAGTCCATCTTCTCTTCCAAGGTGCGGCGAGCGATTGCGTCGATGTCCTCCACCAGCCAGCCGTCGGCCACGGTATCGCCGACGCGCAACCTGACGCCCTGCACTCGACTCGGACGCGAGCGCCACTCTGGCAGGGCCATGCGCAACCAGTATTTGACCCGCCCGTGATAAACCGGGTGGTGGTACCGATAGACTGCGCGGCGAGAAACCCTCCACGCATCGTGGTGATGGTCTCGTTCGGTGATAGGAATGCTGATATCCTGCTCCACCTTGCGGCCGACGAATCCACTTTCGGCGAACACCGTGATGACACCCGGACCCGGAGCAGGGACTTCGGGGCCCTCTGGCAGCTTCCACTGCTGCTGGACGAGGTCCCATTCTGTGTCAAAACCCAGATTATGCGTCGTGCGACGAAGATCGGTCGACATCGACGCCGGTGTGGGTGTGCCAAAGGCATCGGCATATGCGGCATATCCCTTTGCCGCGTCTCGGTAAGAGATGTAGGCGTCGTTGAACTCTCCCGTCGCCTCATAGAACAAACCCGTCGTGTATTGCAGGAAGGCATCGTTCAAGTAGCTGAGTTCGACTTCCGATGCCTGGGCATGGTCGGCCAGTCGAAGATTCGCCTTTCGACATTCGACGAGGGCAGACTCCAACTGACCCAAATGAGAGTAGTTGAGGGCGCGGAAGTAGTGGATGAGCGTGCGCTCATGTTCTTCGCCGCCGTACGGTCGAATCGCGTCGTTGGTGAGCATGGAAGCCAGCTCACGACTGACGGAGCGGACGTGGCGATCGATGAGACGCTCGGCGCGTTCGAACTGGTCGTTGGACGCTTCCCACTCGCCCTGGTAATGGAGAATGAGCCCCTTCTCCAGACGGTAGAGCAACAGATTCGTGCTCCCCGACGGCTTCTCCAGCTTCTCCAAAGCGCCTGCATAATCACGACGGGCGAGGCGATTCAGACTCCCGCCGATGAATCGCGAATACCCGGCAGCACAACCGCTGATGACCAGCAGCAGCAGCAGCCACATGCAGAAGGCCGCATACCGATCTCTCGGGCGGCGCCTCAATCTGGCCTTCTGCCGGACAAATTCCATCTCGTTCGCATTCCTACGGTCGGATTCGAGCCAGATACACATCTGCCGGAGTGGGCCGATCTGGCGGTAGGGGCAGACGTTCGTGCTGAGAGTAGTAGCTCATCAGAATGGTTCCATCCGTCGCCGGAACCAACCCGCAATACGAGCAGTCACCGCCACTATGCACCGTGAGCAGGGGCTTCGCGGTGGTTCCGTCGATCTCCCATACGGTGGTATGATGCCCGCTGGGGTCTCCCTGTTCCCCATAGGATGTAAATCCGTCGGGTGGAAGATCCCTCTTCCTGGGACCGACCGGCGACCAGCAGACGACCCTCATGCTGGAGCGTGACAGGCGCGTGGATCATCACACCGAGGTCTGCCCACGTCCAGCCGCCGTTGGGATTGCGGTGACCCAACCAGGAGTGATGTCGAGGTTCGAGAGTGCGAACGACACAGGCCAGGGCTCCGGTTTCGGGGGCGAACAGAACCGGTTCTCCCGGACCACCTCCCGAGCGTATCTGCTCGATCAGATACCAATCGAGCAGATCCTCACTGCGCAAAAACTGGACGGTGTGCATGTCGCGATCATCACGGCGTCCGAAGTGATAGGCCGGACACCAGAAGACCCCCTCCTGATCCCGGAAGATGCGCCACATCCAGTAGTTGATGCCGTATAGCTGGCGCGGTGTGGACCAGCTGGTGCCATCGCGGGTCGAACTGAGATGGCTAATCAGATCATGCTCGGCACTGGGCAGCGAGCTCGGCGAGGACCAGCGCGGAAACCATGACCCGAACAGGACGGCGAGTCGTTCATCGGCGTCGACCACAAACTTGGGGTCCCTATCGTCGGCTCCGGTGTCGAAGACGGCAACCTGTTCCCACGTAGACAGCTCACGGGAACGACAGACGACGACATTCCCGGGGGGATCGATGCCGTGACTCTGCGCGCTACGATAACACAGGTAGGTGTGCCCCCGCCAGAAAGCCAGATCGGTAAACGCATTGTGATAGCCGTCCGCGACGATCCGGCTCAGTTCGATCAACTCTGCCGTCATGGCTCCTGCCCGGTTTGCCGGGTCGAGGTGGATGTCCACCGTGATGAAGAACAGGGGATTCTTGCCGGGAAGATAGACCTCGTCTTACCCTTGCGACCACCTGATCATTGCCCGGGTTCGACAGGTCAGGTCTTGCGCATCCTCATGCTCAACGAAAGTGTTCTCATGTCCACCGACGATCCCGTCGGCACAGCCGTCGTCGGATTCGGTTTTGCCGGCCGTTGCTTCCATTCCTATCTGGTCGGACTGGCTCCCGGTCTGAATTTACAGGGCGTCGTGTCCAGTCGCGCCGAGGCCCGCCAACAGATCACCGATCGACTGCAGACACGCGCCTACGAACACTTCGATGAGCTGCTGGCCGATACCCGTGTCGAACTGGTGGTGTTGGCCACGCCCAACGATCTCCATGCGCCGCAGGCGATCGCGGCTCTCGAGGCGGGCAAACACGTCGTCACCGACAAACCCATGTGTCTCGATCTTGCCCAGGCCGATGCCATGATCGATGCCGCCAACCAAGCGGGACGAGTGCTGAGTGTCTTTCAAAATCGGCGATGGGATTCGGACTATCTGACCGTCAAACGTCTGCTCCAGGAGCAGACGCTGGGCAAATTGGTCTACGCCCAACTGGCCTGGGGTCAGTTCGGGGCACCTGGTTCCTGGCGGGGCGAGGCCGAGCGTGGGGGCGGAAAGTTCGTCGATCTGGGTGCTCACATGATCGACCAGGCTCTGCAACTGGCCTCCTCTCCACTACAGCGCGTTTATGCGCGCTTTTCAGATGCGGGCTTGCCGAATGATGTGGAAGATCACGCCCACTGCATCCTCAGCTTCGCCGATGGGTCGGATGTCCACATCGTCACGTCCTCTCTGGCTCGTCTGCAGATGCCGCGTTGGTATGTGCTGGGAACCGAGGGGGCGCTGGAGAAACATGGTGTCGATCCGCAGGAGCGCTTCATGATCGCGGGAAACATCGATGCCGCCACAGAGGATGAGTCACTCTGGCCACGTGTCAGTCGCGCTGTCGCCGGCCAGACGACGCAGATGGTCGTACAACCCGTTGCCGGACGTTGGCGGTCGTACTACGAGAATGTGGGAGCCGCGATTCGTGGACGAGCAGAGTTAGCGGTTACGGCGCAGAGCGTGAGACAGGTCATGGCAGTGCTCGACGCGTCACGCACGTCTGTGCGGACGGGTCAGTCGGTCGAAATGGCACAGACGGACGACTAGAGGTGGCTCGACGGCAGATCAGTGGCCAGGAGGAAACCGGCTTCGAGGTTCGCAGTCAGGATCTTGAGGTTCCGCTGGAGCAATACCGACAGTGGCCGAAGTTTCCGCTGTGGCTGGTGCTGGATAATCTGCGCAGCGCCTTCAACGTGGGCGGGTTCTACCGACTTGCCGACATCGCCCGACTGGCAGGTCTCACGACCTGTGGCTACACAGCTCATCCGCCACACCCCCGGCTCGACAAGACCGCCCTGGGCACGCTCGATTTCGTCGACGACACCCACACGGAGACGACGCTGGAAGCAGTTTCAGATTTTCAGTCCCGTGGGATTTCGGTATGGGCCGTAGAGACCACATCGGAATCTCGCCCTTATACGGAGGTCACCTATCCGCAGCCTCTGGCTCTCGTGTTTGGCAACGAAGCGCTCGGTGTGGATCGCGACGTCCTGGAGGCGTGCGACGGAATGATCGAGATCCCCGTGTTTGGCTACAAGAACTCGCTTAACGTGGCCAGCGCAGCAGCGGTAGTTGTGTTCGAGATCCTGCGCAAATGGAACTACGACCCGGGGGATCGCGTGGGACCAGAGGACGGCGAAGGAAGCTGAGGACCGGCGCGACCCGACCGTCCACGCTCGAAGGGATCCAGTCGATAGCGACGCGCCAGGGTGTGAGATTTGCCCTGGGCGGGCAGACGAAGCACGCGATCGTATCGCTCCATAGCCTCACTCCGGTGTCCCGCCATGTCCAGCACCATACCCCAATAGAGGTTGGCCAGCGATGTGTAGCCCCGCGCCGCTTGCGTCTCCAGATCTTCGCCCAGGCTCACCGACAGCACCTCCACCTGGGTCATGGAATCGATGACCATCGCATCGTCGCGGCGCCGGTAGGCATCTTTGCCGATGTAGAAGAGCGCTTCAATCAGACCGCGGGTGTGGTAGCCTGGCGCTGCACGTCGGCTTCGCTCGACCACTTGCTCATACTGGGCGACCCCTTCCCCCCAGCGACCGATGGTGACGAGGGTTCGGGCACGGTATCGGTGGAACAACGCGTTGTCCGGATACTGGTTGTGAAGATCTTCCAGATACGGGAGAGCCCGAAGGTGATCGTCTTCGAAGACCCGGTGGATCTGGGCCAGGAAATACCGTGCTTCGGCCCTGGCGTAGCGCCCGCCTTNGGCGACGTCGCGCAGTTGGGTCAGTCCGAGTTGACGATCTCCCTTGTGCAGAAACAGCATGACCGGTCGAACGATGGGATAACGCTTGGGGATCACTTCGGCAAAGTAGTTGTAGATTCCCTGACCAAAGAGGATGTCCTTATTGGTCGGCTCCAGTGACCGGCTCTTGTCCAGCAGAGGCAGGCAACGGAGCCCATCGCGGGCAGAACGGACAAACTGCCCTCGATCACCTCGCAAACGACCGCGGAAGCCGATCGCACCCCCTTTGAAGAGGATGGCATCGAAGTCATCGGGATCGACTTCGAGTCTTCGATCACAGACATCGATACACGCCTGCAGCAGGCGGTAGAACTCCTCGTCGTGACGTGTGTCCTCCAGATCGATCAGGACACGCCACCAACCGACCATGGCACGAAAGAAATGGCCCAGGGGGTTGTCGGGATCGGCGTCGATGATTTGTTCGAAGTAAAGGGCGGCCTCATCGAGTTGGAGTTGGTAGATCAGATCGATGCCCTGCTGAATGCGAGTATCTTGCTCTCCTCGCATCGTCAGTGGGCCCGACTGGGCCACAGCAGGGCCACAGATGGACGCCACCAGCAACATCCACACACCGGCAGACCGGTAGAGAAGAGATCGGACACGTAGCATGGAAATGAAGATACCTCAGCAGATGGTTGTCGTCGCACCGTTCGACGCGGGAAAGCGACTGTGAGTGCCTTCGATCATGACCTGATCATCCTCGGCGGTGGATCCGGGGGGTATGCGGCAGCGCGCACGGCCAGAGAAGCCGGAGCGGATGTGGCTATCGTCGATCCGGGTCCGCTGGGAGGTCTGTGTATTCTNCGTGGCTGCATGCCGAGCAAGGCACTGTTGGCCTCATCCGACGTCATTTCGCATATGCGTCGTGCCGAAGAATTCGGCATCAGCCCTGTTGAGACGCGAGCCAACCTGGGTGCCATNATGGACCGTAAAGATCGGCTCATCACCGAATTCACCGACTACCGTGTCGAACAACTACGCACGTTTCCTCTGTACGATGGATATGGGCGTTTTGTCTCCTCTGAAGAGATTGAGGTAGACGGCAAACGGCTTCGTGCGAANAACTTTGTCATCGCCACAGGTTCCACGATTCGTCACGTGCCCATCCCCGGTCTCGATGAGGTGGGATACATCACCAGTGACGAAGCACTCGAACTTCGTGAGGCGCCGGATTCAATGATCGTGTTGGGGGGTGGCGCTGTGGCCTGTGAGTTGGCCCAATTCTACCAACGCATCGGTGTCAACGTGACACTGATTCAGCGATCACATCACATCCTTTCGAATGTGGATGAAGATCTGGCNCGACCCGTTGAGACTCGCTTGCGGGAAGATGGAATGCAGGTATTCACTGGAACGAAACTTCATCGCTTCCGCCGCGAGTCAGGTCGGGCAGTGGTCGACTTTGCCCACGANGGCAAAGATCAGTCGATCGAGGCAGAGATGATCCTGCAGGCGCTTGGCCGACGACCAAATGTCGACAACCTCGCCCTGGAGGCGGCGGGTGTGCAGGTGGAAAGCCAGCGAATCCTCGTGGACGAGCAGATGCGGACATCACAGCCCCACATCTTCGCCGTAGGTGATGTGAATGGATTTGATGAGATCGTCCACGTGGCCATTCTGCAGGGGGAGGTCGCGGCCTTCAACGCCACCCATCCAGACCGCCCCGCCCGTGAGATGGACGATCGGTTGAAAATGGTGGTGACCTTCACCGACCCCGCCGTAGCAACGGTCGGGTTGTGCGAGAAGAGCTGCCNGGAAGCCGACATCGACTACCGTGTCGCCAGCTACCCATTTGATGATCACGGCAAATCTCTGTGCCTCGGAGAACTTCACGGGCAGGTCAAAATCTTGTGCAAACCCACCACGGGTGAGTTGCTGGGTGCCAGTATCTGCGGCCCCGAGGCAGGTGAACTGATCCACGAACTAGCCGCCGTGATGCATTTCCGTGGGACGGTCCACGATCTGGTGCAGATTCCCCACTACCATCCGACCCTTGCTGAGATCGTCACCTATCCAGCCGAGGAACTGGTGGAACAGATCGACTCACTGTGACCCAACCGGATCTGCAGCGACGGGAGTGTTTCGTCATCGTTCGATGACCGCCGCCGCCCGGTCGACGAGTGCTCCGAAGAAGACGGCGTTGGCGATGATCTTGTTGGTACCGAACCAGAAGGCCCGAAAAGCCAGCTCGTCGGCCACCAGCACGACCCGCCCCTTGCCTACGGCCGTGACGATGACGCTGGCCGCCCCCTCGATCAACGGCGCATGGGTGTCGGAGATGTACCCACTCAGCAGTGGTTCCGTGCTGTAGCGAAGAGGGGTTCCATAGGAGTTGTCCGCCGGCGCCATGAAGACAGTTCCCCGGTGGAAAACCGGGANCGGACCACCGTCATAGCCAAAACCGAGGGGATGGGTGTGATCCACCTCGGCGGAGAAAATGGCACCACCGATATGTTGGGCACCGCGGTCCTGGTCCAGCGACGCATAGGCGCGCGGTTCGAAGGTGGAGTCTGGATCCGCCTCGATGAGGTCGACGTGCACCAATGAATCCTCGATGGCCCACTTCACCGCCGATCCGGTGAGAACGAGGGTCCCCCCATCTCGAACCCAATCTTTTAGCGGCTCCGCGTCCGCGCCGTATCGACCAGAAACGGCGATGATCGTCGTATAACGCTCGAGATCAGCTGCGCGAAGGTGCTTCTGCTCAACCAGACTGACGGGCAGGTGATAACGCTGATCCAGCAGATGCCAGATCTCCCCCGCTGGTGTGGGTGACACCCCGTCACCCACTACGAGAGCGATCTCTGGTTTCTCCAATGCCAACGAGCGTGGACTACCCAGATTGATGCCCGCCGAGGTCAGTCCGGTCTGTACGGCGTGGATATGCAGGCCATCCTCTGAAGCGGCGGCCTGCAGCGTGGCGCGAATCGNGTCGGCCGGCGCATGTTGGGTGCCGAGGGGGATGATGATGGTCCCGAAGTCGAACGCCCGCTCACCGGAGTTCGTAGAACCGACAAAGGATCGGGTCGCCACATAGGCCCTTATGTCGGCATCAAGAAGACGATACAGGGCTCGAGGCGCGTAGTAGTCTTTCCACGAAAAAGCGTAGGCGTAGGTCTTCGAATCAGAGTCCAGCTTACCCATCGGGAACGGCTGGGCAGCGACAGGCGTGCCGACCAGATCCTGTTTCCAGGCACGTCCCTTCAATTCGGCGTGAGGCAGATCGAAGGCCAGNGGCATGGTCCATGTGGATACATCGTAGAACACGCTGTCCTGAAAACTGGTGCGACGCTCGAAAAGGGCCCGCACCAACCGTTGCTGGGGCTGCCGCAGAGGCACAACCCAAGCCTGCCCCGGTGAAAACGTCGCATCACCCACCTCGATTCGTCTGGTGAGCTGATGGATCTCGATCTNGTGAGCATGCAGCAACTGTAAGAAGTGGTTCAACCGCGCCGCATCGTCGTCGGCGCCGAACACGTATCCCTTCACGGGCAGTTTGTCCGCCTGCGAGAGAGCGGTGGTGTAGAAATCTCGCTGGTGTTCGAGCAGATCGATGCGCAGTTGACGGGTTGCCTTGAGCGTCGACATGGACGTGGCGACCTGGTTGCGCACGGCAGCGGCGAAGGTTCTGTCTCCATGGGGATTCTCCTGTACATGTCCGCGAACGCTGGCCTGTTCGAAGAGAATGCCGATGGNCCCATTCAGATCCGGATAGGTCGATCCCTTCCCCGCATAGAAGTCGTCGTAGGATTCCTTCGTGTAGTAAAGGGATCCGAGTCGATCCAAAGCAGCTGCATGATATTCAGCGATGGCCGCCGTGAGCTCGAAGGTTCGCGCTGGCGTCAGCGGATTGTTGCGAGATGGAATCCCGGGTTGGAAGAAGAAGGTCCGGTGCGACTGCATCTCGTGATGGTCGGTCAGGACATTCGGTTTCCACGCGTGAAACATGTCCAGGCGGCCCTGGCTTTCGGGGTGCTGCGCCAGAAGCCAATCGCGATTCAGATCAAACCAGTAGTGGTTGAACCGGCCTTGCGGCCAGGCCTCGGTGTGCTCACGATGGGCGGGATCGCCAATGGGCTGACGCCCTCTGTGCATGTTGGCCCAGTGTGTGAAGCGACTCAACCCGTCCGGATTGAAGCTGGGATCCAGCAGAATGATCGTCTCCCGCAGCAGTCCTTCGACCTGTTCACCCATCGCAGCGGCAAGCCAATAGGCCACCATGGGAGCAGCGTTGCTGCCGCTGGCCTCGTTGCCATGGATGCTGTAGCCCATGTACAGGACGGCGGGCATCTGCTGCAGTGACAGTCCGGCGCTCTGTTGGGGGTCGCTCAGCTTCAGGTGCTGCTTCTTCAGGTGCGGTAAATTTTCGTGGTTTTCGGGGGACGTGATTGTCAGCAGGATGAGAGGGCGATTCTCATAACTGCTCGCATATCGCTGGAGTTGCACGCGATCAGACGTTCGGGCCAACTCGTGCATGTAGCCAACAAGCCGCTCGTGGGAGATATGCCAGTCGCCNATCTGGAATCCGAGATAGGCCTCCGGCGTGGGAATGGACGGATCGTATTCGGTATCAGCGGGCAGATAATATTCGAGCGGTTCGGCTGCCACGGTCTGAGGTTGGAACAGAACCAGGCTAAGCAGGACCACGGGGATGACGTGGAGGCAATGCCGCATCGGGTCGTCTTTCCGCAAGATGATGAGACGGNTGGAGGCAATTAGGCCANGCTGGCTTCGCCGGTCAAAAACGCCGGAAAGAGAAACACCCCGGATCCAAGAGATCCGGGGTGTCGTGTTCGCAACGAAGAATGAGAAACAGCCGTGCTTCAGGCCCTAGTCGTAGTACTCCTGACCAAGATGGGTGATCAAGTCTTCGCCCTGCAGGAATCGCAGTGTGTTCTTCAGCTTCATCAACTGGATGAAGANATCGTGCTCCGGATACAGCTCAGGCGCTGTCTGCGGGCTCTTGAAGTAGAAGGACAACCATTCCTGGATGCCCTTCCAGCCGGAGCGCTGCGCCAGGTCGGTGAACAAGACCAGGTCGAGCACGAGGGGGGCTGCGAGGATGGAATCGCGGCAGAGGAAATCGACCTTGATCTGCATGGGGTACCCCAACCAGCCGAAGATNTCGATNTTNTCCCANCCCTCNTTNTCATCNCCNCGNGGNGGNTAGTAGTTGATCCNCACCTTGTGGTAGANNTNNNNGTAGAGNTNNGGNTNGAGNTNNGGCTGCAGNATNTNNTCGANGACNCCNAGCTTGCTNTCTTCCTTGGTNTTGAAGGANTNNGGNTCGTCNAGNATCTCNCCNTCNCGNTTGCCCNAGGATGTTGGTGGAAAACCAGCCGCGCAGACCCAGGGCCCGTGCCTTGAATCCGGGAGCGAGGATGGTCTTCATGAGCGTCTGACCCGTCTTGAAATCCTTGCCACCCACGGGAACGCCCTGTCGATCGGCCAGTTGCAACATGCAGGGCAGATCGACGGTCAGGTTGGGAGCTCCGTTCAGATAGGGCACCCCTTCCATCAAGGCCGCATACGCGTAGATCATGCTGGGCGCGATGCCATCGTCGTTGTCCTTCAGCCCCTGCTCGAAGATCTCGATCGTCTCATGGACAGGTGTCGGCGTGAGGAAGATCTCCGTGGACCCGCACCAGATCATCACGAGGCGATCACAGCCATTGTCGGACTTGAAGCTGCGGATATCCTCGCGCGCCATCTCGGCCAGTTCCCACTTGGTCGCCGCACTCTTCACATGCGAACCTTCCAGCCGTTTCACGTAGTTCTTGTCGAAGACCGCCTTCATGGGTTTGATCTTCGACAGCGGCTCTTTCAGAGCATCAAGGGTCTTCTGCTCCAACACACCCGCGTGTGAGGCGGCAGCGTAGACGTCGTCCTCGAAGACATCCCATCCTCCAAACACCAGATCTTCGAGACCCGCCAGGGGAACGAAGTCCTTGATCATCGGCGACGTACCGTCGGTGCGCTTACCGAGGCGAATCGTTCCCATCTGCGTGAGGGAGCCGATGGGTTTGCCGAGACCGGCCTTGATGGCTTCGACACCGGCGATGAAGGTCGTGGCCACGGCTCCCATGCCGGGCATGAGAACGCCGAGCTTGCCAGTGACGGGTTGAATCGTGTCAGGTTTGTTCATGTAGATCAGTCCATTCGATGAGGTCGGACGAAGCTGGGTCCATTTGCGATGTTGAAACTACGGAAGGCTGTTCATAGGACAAATCAATCTTTATTATTTCATCCATCGTCATTTCCTATAGATGACCTGCCGCCCTGGTACCTCGCTATGGATAGCCGATGAACCTCCACCATCTGCGGTATTTCCTGGCTGTGTCGCGCACCAGCAGTTTCACTCAGGCGGCACAGCAACTCCATGTCACGCAGCCGACGGTGTCTGGTGGTGTTGCCGAACTGGAGCGCGAACTTGGGGTTCGCCTGTTCCATCGAGAAGGTCGGCGTGTGGAGTTGACGATGGAGGGGCGTACTCTCAGCTCGTACGCGTTGCGGATCGAGGATCTGGTCGATGAAGCGCAGGATCGTGTCTCGGCAGGGGGTCCCGTCGCCGGCGACAGCTTCGGCTTCGGTGCCATCGATGCGGCCGTGATCTATCTGCTGCCTGATTCGCTGGGTCGCTACACAGATCAACACCCGGACGTTCAACTATCGATCCAGGTCGCTCCATCGCGATATCTGGCAGACGACCTGCTTGCCAATCGTTCGGAATTCGCCGTTTTGTCCCTTCCCTACGAGCACCCTCGCCTCGATACGCTGCCGGTGCTACGCGACGAGATGCCACTGGTCGTGGGTGCTCACCATCCCTTTGCCGGCAAACGATCGGTTCGCCTGGATCAGGTCGCTGAGGAGACGCTCATCCTCTTTCACCCTGATTCGGTGTCACGCAAAATCGTGGACGAACATTTTGGCGAAGCGGGGCTGTCGCCGCGAGTGGTGATGGAAATGCGGTCACCTGAGGCGATGCGAAAACTCGTAGAGGCCGGTGTGGGAGTCTCCTTCCTCCCTCGAATCGCCGTTGCCGAATCTCTGGCGTCAGGTGCCGTGAAGCGCGTGAAGGTTCGTGGCGTCACGTTTGAGAGGGAGATCGGCCTCGCCTGGCGGAAGGGCCGGTATTTCGCACCTGCCGTGCGGATGCTGATCGAAGACTTTTTGGCCAGCTTTGATCTCGTCGACACGTGGCGTCAGCGTGTCGACAGCGTTTCCAACTGAAGCACGGGACCCTCCAGCCAACCCCGTAGAGGAGCCCGGGGGTGATGGTTGAAGAATCGTCCTGCTTCTTCAGCGAGTGGTCGAATGCAAACCCCGCACCATTGGGGGGACACGATCTGGTGCAGATGCTGGTGGCTTCGAGACCACAGACCCTCACGCCCCCGATCGTTTCCGAGATTCCATTTGATCAGCGCCGCGCCGAGTTGAATCATTCCCTGCAATAGGTGAGCGGTGTCGCCTTCGGCCTGCTTCCAGGCCGCTTCCCACTGCTCGTGGGCTTCCCACCAGTATGCCTGGTTGAACAGATCTACACCGAAGAGCCAGGTGACATGCTGGGACCAATTGAGGTTCGTCAGCGGTTCGCAGACCGGCTCGGAGGTGTCGACGGAATGCCCGTCAGCCGCCGTGCGAGGATGGGGCGTCATCCCTGGTACATGCCGATAGGCGGGTAGGTCGAGATGAGGCAGGTAGCGGGTTGGCGCGTTCAGGAACGGCTCAGGAGACCGCATCGGGGTCAGACGGCAACCAGATCCGCTTCGCCGATCAGCTGTTCAAGCCGAGCGCGCAGTCTGGGCAGGTCCTTCTCCTGCGACATCTCCTGCCGAAGTGCCGCCGCCCCCCGCATCCCACGGAAGTAGCCGGCAAAGTGACGCCGCAGGGATATCAACCCGTAGCGTTCCCCGTGCTGCTCAATGGCGTAGTCCAGGTGACGCTGGCACAAGGTAACCCGTTCTGCGAGGGTGGGTTCGGGCAGATGGCTACCCGTGGGCAGAAAATGCTGGACCTCGCGGAAGACCCATGGATGTCGGATCGCTTCACGACCGATCATCACCCCGTCGCAGCCGGTGTCCTGGAAAGCGGCCGCCGCCGTTTGGGCACTGGTCACATCTCCGTTGAGAATCACCGGAATCGTGACGGCCTGCTTGATCTTCGGGATCCAGCTGTAGTCGGGTGTGCCCTTGTGGCCTTGGGCACGCGTCCGGCAGTGGACGGTCAGCGCTGCGATCCCTTCGTCCTGCAACATGCGGGCGACGTCGACGATCTGAATGCTGTCTGCGTCCCAACCGAGGCGAGTCTTCACGGTCACGGGCAGATGCGTGGCACCCCGAACGCGCCGAACCACCTGCCGCATTTGGGGCAGGTCGCGCAACAGTCCCGCACCGGCCCCTCGAAGGGCTACGTTGGAGACCCAGCAACCACAGTTGATGTCGATGAGATCGGGTCCCCGATCCGCGGCGATGCGAGTGGCTTCTTCCATCGACAGTTCGGACGCGCCATAGATCTGCATCCCCAAGGGGCGCTCGGATTCGTGGAAGTCGAGTTTGTGGTAGCTGCGTCGTGGGCCGGTTGGATCCTCACGCAGCAAACCTTCGGCATTGACGAACTCGGTGTAGACGATGTCAGCACCCAGCTCCCGGCAGATACGCCGAAAGGGGAGGTCGCTCACATCCTCCATCGGTGCCAGCAGAACACCGGGTGACACCTGGAGAGGGCCGATGGTGAGTGGTTGGTCGAGTGCCAAAGTGCGTCCTCAGCTCGGGTGGGGTTCGGCTGAACGTACTCAGCCTCCCTGAACCTGGCCACGTCTGCGAGAAGGCTACAGCTGCGAACCGGGAAGTTTGACGCCCTTCAGAATCCTGACCTCGCGTCGACGGATCGTCGGACGCAATGTGTCGACGATCTTCAGCCACTCGGGGCTTGAGTAGTACGCGTCGATCGCCTTGTCCCGGGCCTTGCCGTTGACGAACGATCGTAGCCAGACAAATTCGTCCTCGCGATCACTTTCCCAGGCAGCGACAAAGGTGACTCCATACTTGGCCATGAAACTGCGTGCTTTGCGAAACTCACGCAGGAAAGTGGCCTTTTTTCCGGGATGAAATCGATAGATCCGCAGTTCGTGAATCATTGTGCCTCCGGTGTGAGCTCGTCAGCTGGTTGAGGACTACCAGTTTCTGGTGAGTTGAAACTCACCGATCTCCAATGAAACGGATGCCCTTTTCGGTGATGATGAGATCAACAGGTTGATCGTGGGACTGCCTCGGGACCTTGTCTCGGACCCAGGCGTCATAGACGATACCGATGCGCAGGGTAGTGGGCGGCAAATCGGCAAGGAGGCGATCGTAGTAACCGCCGCCCAGACCGATACGATAGCCGTCTTTGTCGAAAACCGCACCCGGAACCAGGATCAGATCCAGATCGGTTAGATCATCGATCCAACGAGGGTCCTGTGGCTCCCACAGGTTCATCAGACCCCGTTGAAGATCGTCCAGATCCGTCATGTGGTGATGACGCAGCCCCCGGTCCTGGCCGACCACGGGAATCACCACCATGCGTTGGGTCTGCAGTGCAGCAGCGATGATGTCGCGTGTTGGAATCTCTCCGGGCAAGGCATCGACATAGGTGTGAATCCTGTGAGCCGACGGCCAATGGCTGCATTCGAGCAGATGTTGGGCGACCGCCTCACCCACGGTGCCCACCTGGTGGGACGACAGGCAACGTCGGTCATCAAGGGCCTGTTTGCGCAGGTCTCGCTTGTCATTTTCCGGTCCGGACATGACGATCACCCTATCGGTTGGCCCCGGGGTCTGTCAAGGTGGATTCGGGATCGGGTGAATGCTCGTAACTCGTTGTGTTTCTTGACGCACCGGCGGGTTACGGGTACTTTGAAGTGCTCTTCACCACCGCTGTGGATGCAGATCAGATGACGACAATTTCAGAGCCGATTTCCGCCTCAGACGAGGCCGACGAAGCCCTTCAGCNCCAGCTCGCAGAAGAGGGACCCGTTCCTCGTCATATCGCCATTATCATGGATGGCGACCGACGCTGGGCGGACAAACGTGGCCTCAAGCGGACGGAGGGGCATCGGCATGGTCGCGAGTCCGCTCGAGACATCGTTCGGGCCTGTGGGCAAATCGACGTCGAAGTGCTCACCCTNTACACCTTCTCGACAGAAAACTGGACACGCCCCCGACTCGAAGTACAGGCGTTGATGCAGTATCTGGAGCAGTCTCTGCGCGACGAAACGCCTGAACTCAATGAAAACAATGTTCGACTCAACGCCATCGGTCGCACGGAGGATCTTCCCGGGCGGGTGCAGCGAGCCCTTACCGACGCGCTGGCTGCCACNGCTNACAACGATGGCCTGCTATTGAATCTGGCGCTCAACTACGGTGGCCGGAGCGAGTTGGTCGACGCCTGCCGGCGGCTGGCACTGCAGGTGCAGGACGGATCCCTGGCGGCGGCGGACATCGATGAGACAAAGATTTCGCAAGCCCTTTACACGGGGGGGCTGCCCGATCCCGATCTGCTGATTCGCCCCAGCGGCGAACAGCGGCTGAGCAATTTCCTGCCATGGCAGACCGTGTATAGTGAGATCTACTTCACGGGTGTCCTCTGGCCTGACTTTCGTCGCAACGANTTGTACGAGGCGATCCGCGCCTACCAGCAACGCCAGCGACGTTTCGGCGAATAGTCACAANCTTCGTATGAGCGAGTTGAGCCGCCGCGTGCTCTCGGCGATCGTCTTCGTGCCGATCGTGGCCGGCCTCGTCTATGCAGGCGGCTGGGCCCTGTTTGGCCTGGTCGTACTGGTTGTCGGTCGAGGAGCCTGGGAGTTGCTGATCCTGGCTGAGGCGGCCGGCTATCGGCCGGCGCGGCATGTCGGTGTCGCTCTGGCGGTGGCCCTNTGTGTGTATCTGCAGAGATTTGGGGCAGACCGCTGGTTTCCGCTGGCGCAGATGACGGCCGTCCTGGTCGCCCTGTTGGCGACACTGCGTCATGGTGTGAACCGATACTCGGCCAACGCTCTGTTGACGTTGGGTGGCATGATGTACGTCGGTCTGCTCGGTTCGGCTCCGCTGCTGCTGGCACGTCAGGTGGGCGACGACGCGTCGTGGTTGATGATCGCGATCTTCACCTGCATCTGGCTGACCGATACCTTCGCCTATGGCGGCGGACGGCTGTGGGGTCAACGGCGTTTGGCGCCTTCGATCAGCCCGGGAAAGACCGTCGTCGGGTTCGTCTGTGGGCTGGTCGGTGCACTGGTTCCGCTGCTTCTGATCTCTCGGTTGCCTTCATGGTCGGTCCTTGAACTTGGTGGTTTGCTGTTGGTGGTCGGTATCGGCGGACAGCTTGGTGATCTGGTTGAATCGGCCATCAAACGAGATTTGGGTGTGAAAGACGCCCCTTCACTGATTCCCGGACACGGGGGGATGCTCGACCGCTTCGACTCGTATTTCTTCGCCTTTCCGCTTGCCTACATCTATTCAGTGACCCTGAGGGGTTAATCCAACCAACTCATGCTCGATTTCCTTGGCACCATCGTCTCTTTCATCATCGCCCTCGGCATTCTCGTTTTCGTCCACGAACTTGGCCACTTCCTGGTGGCCAAACGCGCTGGAATTCGGGTCGAACGATTCTCTCTGGGGTATCCACCNAAGATGGTCGGGTTCACGTGGGGCGAAACCGAATACTGCATCTCGTGGGTTCCCTTCGGCGGTTACGTAAAGGTCGCNGGCATGGCCGATGTGGGCGCCGATGATGCAACCGGAGCACCCTGGGAGTTTCCATCGAAATCTGTGGGGACACGGATTGGGGTGATCGTCGCCGGACCGCTGATGAACTTCATCTTCGCTTTTTTCGCCTTTGTCCTGCTCTACAATGCGTACGGCATCGATACGATCGACTCGACGCAAGTGAATCTGGAACCAGAGTCGATTGCCGCTCGTCAGGGCATTCTGGACGGTGACACGATCACCCGCGTCAATGGGACGCTCGTCACCAATGCGTACGAACTGTCACGTGCTCTCGAGGCGGGCCACCGTGCTGGACTCGCATTGGAAGTCGAGCGCAATGAGCAGGTGCTGAGCGTCGATCTGCCCGCCGTCGACGACGAGGGNGACTATGGCCTGCGCCTGCTGTTGCCCACCACAGTGGGCAACGTGGTCGATGGGATGCCGGCTGCAGACCTGGGGCTGATGCAGGGTGATCGCATCACGGCCGTTGCCGGCACAGCTGTGCAGACGTGGACCCAAATGCGGGTGGCGATCAGTGCCCACCCCGACGAGGCGATTGCCATTATCTATCAGCGGGATGGTGCGTCGATCGAGGGACGCATCACGCCACGGGGGATCGGCGAGGGCGAGGATCGGTTCGGTCAGATCGGGATTTCTCCGTTTTCATCGCTGACGCATGTTGGCTTTCTCGACGCAACAGAGCTGGCTCTGACAAATGTGGTCGCTTCGTCCGGTNTGATCCTTGAATTTCTCGGCCGCATCTATCAGCCTGAGAATTACAACCAGGTGGGCGGCCCCATCAGCATNGCCAAGATGGCGGGAGACACGGCCGAACGCGGANCGCGGGACTATATCAACTTCCTTGCCCAGTTGAGTGTGAACCTCGCCATCCTCAATTTGCTGCCCATTCCCGTTCTCGATGGGGGCCACCTGTTATTTCTGGGGATGGAAGCCATTCGCGGCAGACCGCCCTCACTTCGATTGCGGGAGATTTCGCAGCAGGTGGGTCTGGTCGTCATCCTCTTCATCATGGTGCTGGTCACGTTCAACGACCTGAGCCGCCACGTCGTCGATCCCCTCATCCAGTTGTTCCAGTAACCCTGTCGCGTNTAGNAAGCTCNAGAACCGTTCGTGTGTGCNGAGGCCCTTGCCACCGACCCGCTGAGACGACGAGCCCAACAGCTCGGTTTTGACCTGATCGGTGTCACACCGGCTGACCCTCTACAGGCGGCCGACTTCTTTGCACGTTGGGTGGCGTTAGGTTTTGCCGGTGCCATGGGGTATCTCGAACGAGGCATCGACCGGCGTCGTGATCTAGCGCGCCTCGTACCCGGCGCTCGTAGCGTCATCTGCCTTGGAATGCACTATCCCATGGTCGATGATCGCGACCCGAATTCAATCCGCTCGGTGGACGGCGAATCCCCGAAGGGTCGTGTCGCCGGCTATGCGCTGGGTGACGACTACCATGACATCGTTCAGGCGCGAGCACGAAGCGTACTCGAAGAAGTCCAGCGGATTGATCCTACATCAGAGGGTCGGTGTTTCGTCGACACGGCGCCGGTGCTCGAACGCGAACTCGGCCAACGAGCCGGTCTGGGTTGGTGGGGGAAAAACACCTGCCTCATCAACAAACATCGTGGGTCGGCGTTCTTTCTCGCCGAAATCGTCACCACAGCAAGTCTACACGTCGATAGGCCCGCCACTGATCACTGTGGAACGTGCACGCACTGTCTGGATGCCTGTCCCACCGATGCATTCCCTGAGCCTTACGTTCTCGATGCCCGCCGCTGCATCTCCTATCTCACCATCGAATTGCGGGGTCCCATTCCGCGACACCTGCGCTCTTCCATGGGNGAGTGGATCTTCGGTTGCGACATCTGCCAGGATGTGTGTCCGTGGAATCGGCGTGCGCCGACTCCCGTCGTAGAAGATCTGACATCGCGGATGGAGCTGGCCGCCCCAGATCTACTGGAGTTGCTCGAGCTAGATGACGAGGGCTTTCGCCGNCGCTTTCGCAATCACCCCATCAAGCGCACCAAAAGAGCCGGGCTGCTGCGCAATGTGGCCGTGGCCATCGGCAATGTGGGTGGAGACTCGTGTGTGCCCGTGCTGGCCCGTGTGCTGAGCCACGAACCGGCAGCCCTGGTGCGCGGTCACGTGGCTTGGGCGCTGGGCAACATCGGCTCTCAGGACGCGTTTGACACGCTGCGTGCTGCTCGCAACGGTGAAGCAGACCGATCTGTGGTGGAAGAGATCGACGCGGCTCTCGCCCGGCAGAGTCGGTTGGACGACCCAGACAACTGAGCGAGCGGTTGCCTTCAGTTGTCTCGGCCGAGCAAGGCGGCGACGAACTGGGATCCGTCGAAGGGCTGCAGATCATCGATCGATTCCCCCACACCGATCCAGCGAATCGGCACACCCGTTTCGCGGCCCAGTGCGAAGGCGATACCCCCACGCGCGGTGCCATCCAGTTTTGTGAGTACNAGCCCGGTCAAGCCCACGGCATCGTTGAACTGGGTCGCCTGATTCAGCGCATTCTGACCCGTCGTGGCGTCAAGAACCAGCAGCGTGTCGTGAGGAGCCCCCTCACACTGTCGCACGATCGAGCGACGAACCTTTTTCAGCTCTTCCATCAGATTCACCTTGTTGTGCAACCGACCTGCG
This sequence comes from Gemmatimonadota bacterium, assembly GCA_002712305.1. Lineage (GTDB taxonomy): Bacteria > Latescibacterota > UBA2968 > UBA8231 > UBA8231 > UBA12574. The sequence continues at coordinate 23,091 of PATE01000011.1, forward strand.
GTGTCGATGAACACCACGTCCGAACCACGCGACTGGGCCGCTTGCAGCGCGTCGAAGACGACGGCGGCCGGATCGGCCCCTTGTTGCGCTTTGATGATTTCGACGCCGGCGCGTTGAGCCCAGACATCGAGTTGGGCCACCGCTCCCGCACGAAAGGTGTCGCAAGCGGCGAGCAGAACCTTGTGTCCTGCTTCGGCATGCCGCTGAGCGAGCTTGCCGATGGTCGTCGTCTTGCCGACCCCGTTCACGCCGACAACGAGCACGACGTAAGGGCGATGCGGTAGTGTGGTGATTTCTGTGTCGGGTACCGGTAGCAGGCTGGCTTCCAACTCGGCCTGCAAGAGATCGAAGACGTCGGCATCTGATCCGGCGTCGCCAGCCCGTGTACGCAGACCGTCGGTCACGGCAGCAGCCGTGTCCATCCCAACATCAGCTGTCAGCAGGATTTCTTCGATCTCGTCGAGCACATCATCGTCGAGACGACGACCACCCACAGCGGTGGCGATCCGCTCAGCAACAACCTTGCGCGTACGACCGAGGCCGCTGCGAATCCGCTCAAAGATACCAGCCATCAGTTGCGGGTCAGCACACCCTCTTCGATGGCCGGATCGACGATGTAGAGCATCGGTTCGTCCTGCAGATTCAGGAGCCAGGCCTCAGGCAGACGACGACCTCGAGGATCGATGGGGATGTCCACCATAGGGCGTGTAGGATGCAGGCGACTGGTGCCGACGACACGACCCAGCTCGCCATTGTTGAGTTTGACGAGGCTACCCAGGGGAAAGATGGAGACGATGTCGATGAGTGCTTTGATCAAGGATCGATCGAACAGGCTGTTGCGCTGATCGATGATCTTCTTCAAAGCATTGTACACGACCCGCGCCTGACGATCAGCTCGTGGTTGGGCCATCGCTTCGTAGGTATCGACGAGACCGATGATCCGCGCGAATTCGTGAATCTCCTCTCCCGTCAGGCCCTTGGGGTAACCACTGCCGTCATGACGTTCGTGAACTTGAACGACCACCTTGGCGATCCAATCGAAAGCCTTACCGAAGGTGCGCACGATTCGCTGCGAGTGCGCCGGATGTTCGCGCAATTGGCTGAGTTGTTCGGGCGAAAGCCGGTTGACATTCAGCACTTCTTCAGGAACACACAGCATTCCCAGATCGTGCATGAGCCCACACAGGCCGAGAGCCAGATTGCGTCGTTCGTCGAAGGCGATCGCACGCCCCAGGCGCATGGCCATGACCGCCACGTTGGCGCTGCGGCGCGACCAGGAATCCGCCTCGGCCCGCCGGCGAACCGTCTCGGTCGGCAGTTCGTCGCCCTCTTTCAGTGAAGCCAGAGCGCGACGCACGGCGGCCACAACTGTCGGTGCATCGGGTGCGGTCTCGGATTCAGCGGCGGCAAAGATGGACGCTGCAACCTCGGCAAGTTCATCGTAGACCGCACCCGCCGGATTGTCGGATACCTGCGGTGATTCGATATCGGCGACCGGGGGTGGGTCCTGCGGCGTCTCGACGGCCACTGCTGGGGTCTGCAGCAAGCCACCCGCTTCGGCCTCAGGTGGTGGAGGCGGGGGTGGCTCGGCAGGTGCAGGAGTGGAGGGAGGAAGATGACGCGCCTGTCTGGACGAGCGCAGCAGCTGACTCATCCTAAGTGCCATCGCCACGCTCCGCCTGAATCAAACGCTCTACCCAGTCTGCATCGATGCCTTGGAGCTTTCGGCTGAAACCGATGACCAATGCGATGTCGCAGATGTTGTTGATCTTGCGTGACACGCCGGAGGTGTGCTGGTGAATCAAATCGACTGCGTCTGTATGGAAGACGGGATCTTCGCGTCCAGCCGTCGTGAGGCGGAAGTCGACATAGGCATGGGTGCCTTCGTGGCTGAGAGGACGCAGGGCCCCACGCGTGGCGATGCGCTGATCAAGACCTGGGTGTTTGCGAATCGATTCGATCAGGGGTGATTGTCCGACCAGCAACAGGGTGATGAGGAATGCGTCGTCGAGTTGGAGATTCAGTAGCAGCCGCATCTCATCGAAGATGCTCTCTTCCAACAACAATTGCGCTTCATCGACAACGACGATGGTCTCTTTCCCCTGAGCATGAGCGCCATAGACGATCTCGTGGATTCGATGGACGGTACGCTGCCGGTCGAGGTCAGAGGCCGAGTCATCTCCCAGCTGATAGAGGATTTCGCGCAGAAAATCTTCTCCATCACGGCAGGGATTGCTCATCAGAGGGATCTCCGTACGGGACGGATCGAGCTCATGCAGCAACGAACGAGCGATCATCGTCTTGCCGCAGCCCGAATCACCGGAGAGCATCGCTGCACCGTGCCGACTCTGCAATGTGTAGAGCAGACGGGTGTAAAGTCCTCGAGTTCCTCACAGCGAAAGAGGAATCGAGGATCTGGCGTGTTTTCGAATGGCTTCTCCGTGAGTCCCCAGTAGGCCTCGTACATCTCCATCCATATTGGCGGGCAATGAATTCCGATGGTATCGGATCACACGCGTGATGCCATCGTTGCGACCGGATTCGTGCTAAACCTATGAAGATTACCGTTTTAGGCATAGAATTGTCAAGATGTAGGCCCTCAGGTCTACCTTTGTGTTTGTGCAAAAGACATAATAAATATGCAACAATCGGACCCGCTCACGTCGTTGACGCCGGATCGGGCACGGTCTACATTCAAAAATTCCTCTTTTTTGAGAGCTAGCTGATTGCGGCACAGCAAGTTACCTGCGAATCTGGCCGATGGTGAGTTCCGGCGATGGATGATCACGATGTTTGCCGTCGTCGTCTGTCAGCAACCGGCCCTCGCCAATCCCGAGACCTGGGACGCCGACGATCTCATTGCGGGGCAGAAGGGTGTCGGCTATTGCGTACTGCAAGGCACGCAGCTCGACTCCTTCGAAGTTGAAATTCTGGGCGTCCAGCACGATGTAATACAGCCCGGTCGTGACCTGATTCTCGCTAGACTCTCCGGCGCAAATCTGGAAGAGACGGGACTGTTCCATGGCATGAGTGGGAGTCCGGTCTTCGTGGAGGGTATGCTCGTGGGTGCTGTCGCTCACGGATGGACCTTTTCCATGGAGCCGATCTGTGGGATTACGCCCATCCGGGAAATGTTGGACTTGCTCGAACAAGATTTGTCGGGCCCCAACGAGTATCCGATGGCCGCCACTCCGCCCGTGGGCACTCTCCATCGTATTGAGCCGTTGCCATTACCCGTCTGGGTGAGCGGGGCGGGCCGGGGTGTCGAAGCCTTCCTCGCAGATGTGCTTGAACCGATGGGAATGATTCCCGTGACGGGCCTGGGTGCGTCGGCAAGTACGACAAATCCGCCTGGCGATCTGAAACCCGGCAGCTCAGTGGGCGTGCAGATGGTGCGCGGCGACATGTCGGTGTCGGCGATTGGCACGGTGACGTGGATTGAGGGGGATCGCGTATTGGCCTTTGGTCACCCCTATCTCAACGTGGGTGCCGTCGACATGCCCATGACTCGCACGGTCGTTCACGGCGTATTGCCTAGCCAGTACTCTTCCTTCGTCCTGGGCTCCACTGGAGAAACGATTGGTGCCCTGCGTCAGGATCGATCCGTGGGTGTCGCTGGTTTGCTTGGCGAAGAAGCCTGGATGTTGCCTGTCGCCGTGACGGTGGATGGTCCCTCGGGTACACGAACGCTGAAGACTGAGGTGCTCGATCACAGTCTGCTGTCCAGTTCTCTTGCACAGATCGTGGTGTTCAGTGCGCTGGAGTCGGCGGAGAGACTGCTCGGACTCGCCAGCCTTGATGTTCAGCTTCTCGTGACCTTGAGCGACGGCCGCGAGGTGATTTGGAACCAGGTGTTCAGCGGACTCCATGCTCCCCTGTTTGCGGCCCGGGGTGTGGGTGGCCCCATCGCCAGCCTGGTCTGGTCGGGTTTGCAGGACGTTCGTCTCGAGCGGGTCGACGTTCATATCGACGTGCGCGATGATGTCCGTGTGGCACGAATCGCTTCGGTACGTCATGAACCACAACAACCCCGGGCGGGACGGCCCCTCACGCTGCAGATCGAACTGGCGCCGGTACAGGCTCCGCGACAGCAGTTGGACATCGACGTGATCTTGCCTGCATCGGCTCGGGGACTCCCCGTTCAGATTCAGCTGGGTAGCGGATCGGCGGCGGTGTCCTGGGGTGCGCAACGACAGGATGAGTTGCCACCGCGAACGAGCGACGAACTGCTGCGCCGCCTCGAGCGACCGCGGCGTGATGACGAGTTGGTGATCGAGATTGTCGCCGACGCGCCAGGACTCTCCGTCGGCGGGCAGTCCATGCCGTCGCTGCCTGCGTCGGTGGGTCGCTGGCTTCAGCAGACCCCCTCTGTCGGTCACGTGGGACGGGTATCGGGACGAGTGCTTCACACGCAACGAATGCGCGTGCCTTACGTGCTGGAGAATGAGCAGGTGATCGATCTGGGGAGTCTCGACCGATGAAGCGATGGCTTCTGTTCATCGTCTGCATGGTTGCCGCCGCACAAGCCGTTGAACCGGTCACCGTCCATCACGGGCGGTTGCCCGACTATATCGGCGGCAAGGGTGAGGGCGTCGCCCTTCAGGCAGATGGTCGACTGACCCTCGCTGCGCGGCTGGTTCCGGTCATCGACCTGGCCGCTGAACGAATCTGGTCCATGACGAGTGATGGGAAACGCCTGGTGGTGGGAACAGGCGACGAAGGCACCGTCCATGTCGTCGAGGGTGACCGATCCGTCGATCACTTCGACGTACCCCAGGGAGCACCCATTGCACTGGGTGTGGGTTCCAGTGGTCTCTACATCGGCGCGGGGCCGCGTGGACGACTGTTGCGGCGTGGCCCCGATGGAAGCACGGAAGAACTGGTTGTTACGCAGAGCCAATACATATGGGATGTAGCCATCGACGGAAACGGGGTCTTGCTCGGCTGTGGCGCCGATGCACAAGTCCTGCGATGGTCACGAGATGGCACGGTAGACACCCTCCTCAACGCGACCAACGACGGCCATGTACGCGTGCTGGCGCGACGCGGGCAGCAATGGCTGGCCGGCACGGCCGTGAGCGAAGGAAGCCAGGACAGCGAAGGCCGGGGACGCGTCTACGAACTGGGGCAGAACGGTGGTCGCCTGCTTTTGGAAACCACCTACGAGGAGGTGTCCGCCATGGCGAGTATGGGAGATGCCGTCTTCATCGCGGCCATGACGGTTCCCTCCACAGGCACACCGACAGTCGCACTACTGCGGCTCAATGCGGATGGTGCCAGTTATCCCGTGTGGCACGGCACGGGGATCTGGGCAGGCCTTGTTCGGGACGGTGACGATCTGCTCGCTGTCACTCGCGAACCGACACGCGTCCTACGCTGGGCGGCAGACGGACAGACGGGCGCGGTTTTAGCCCGGTCTGACTCGGTGGTCCCGGGCACGATCGCCTTCACCGATGGCACCCTCATTCTGGCTGACGCGCACTCTGGGCGATTGTGGAAACTGGACCGTCGTCGCGCCGACGAAGGACACTTCGATTCAGCCGTACACGACGCGGGAAGTGTCGCTACCTGGGGCAGACTCTCTTGGAAGGGGGAGGGCAACGTTGAAGTCCTGACACGATCTGGAAACAGTGTCGAACCGGATGAGACGTGGAGTGTATGGTCCGCCGTGCAGAAGGATGAGACCATCCGCAGTCCGAGCGCGCGATATCTGCAGTATCGAATACGCCTCGAAGCGGGCGGCGATTCAACGCCGTCGGTTGATCGAATCGTCTTCAGCCTCCGTCAGGCCAACCTCCCACCGCGTATCGAGGATGTGGTCACCTTTCCCTATCGAGGTGGGCCCGGTGCTCTACAGAATCCAGATCAAATTCCGCTGCCAGGCCAGCACCGCAACAATGGGAATGGACTGCCACAGCGTAAGAGCCTGCGGGTTTTGCGTTGGAAAGCGGACGATCCGAATGGCGATCCTCTGCTCATCGACATCTATCTGCGAGGCGATGGGCAGTCCCACTGGAAGTTGCTGGAAGAGGGCGTCGAGCGAGTGAAGACGGTCGTGTGGGATACGGAAGTGATGCCCGAGGGGACCACGCAGTTGCGACTGGTTGCGCGGGACACCGATTCCAACCCCGGGGACACCGCCTTGGAGGATTCCTACATCACGGCCCCCTTCACTATCGACAATACCCCTCCCGTGGTGCAGTTGCGCCTTCGACAGCAGGGAGATGACACGATGATCGAAGCACAGATCATCGACGGAATCTCCGCGCTTCGCGGTGCTCGATTCAGCCTCGACTACGACGACGAGACGACTCGACTGGCCGCTGCAGATGGACTGTTCGACACACCGCAGGAACAACTGCGCTTCACCTTGCCCCCGCTTCCGCCTGGAGAACACGTGGTCTCGGTGCAGGCGTGGGATGAGCTGGAGAATGTCGGCGTAGGCCAGATTCTGGTGGAGATTCCGTGAACGGATCGGCCAACAGCGATCGTTCCGGTGACGGTCGTTCCAGCGACGACCGTTTCATGCGGCGAGCCCTGCAATTGGCTGCCCGCGCCCGAGGGCGCGTGAGTCCCAACCCCATCGTCGGCGCCGTCGTCGTGGATCCATCGGGTCAGATCGTTGGCGAAGGATATCACCGCAACGTGGGTGGACCACACGCCGAGGCCCATGCCTTGAACGAGGCGGGGGATCGCGCACGAGGCAGCACCGTGTACTGCACGCTTGAACCCTGCGCCCATCATGGTCGGACCCCTCCTTGTGCAGAGGCGTTGGTGCGAGCCGGTGTTCGCCGGGTCGTGTGCTCACTGCACGATCCGGATACCCATGTCTCAGGCAAGGGCTTTACCATCTTGACGGATGCGGGAATCGACGTCGAGATCGGCCCTGGTGCGGCGACGGCCAGCGCCCAGAACGCGGGATATCTGCATCACCGGCAGCACGGTCGGCCACGGGTGTGGCTGAAACTTGCCCAGAGTCTGGATGGGCGTATCGCCACACGGACCGGTGATTCTCGCTGGATCACGGGCGAGACGGCTCGTCGACATTCCCACCGCTGGCGTTCGTGGATGGATATGGTCGCCGTGGGGGCCGGTACGGTGACGGCCGACGACCCGGCCCTGACCGTTCGTCACGTGAAGGGTCAGGATCCCAGAGCCCTCGTGGTAAGTGGTCGCCTCACCTGCGCTCCCCAGGCTCAGGTTTTTGGGCGCGCTGGCACTGTCGTGGCCACAGGACACCACAGCCCGGAGCGCACCACCCCCTTCACGGCTCGCGGAACGGAGGTCTGGGCCTTCGATAGCAAAGACGATGAGATCGACTTGGCCGAGGTGGTTCAGCAAGCCGGCAGCGCCGGTATCACGAGTTTGCTGATCGAGGGCGGCCAGGGGTTGGCGGCAGCTGCGTTGCGGGCACGGATCGTCGACGAACTGATGATCTACGTCGCCCCTCGACTGATCGGCGAGGGGCTGTCGGGGATCGGTGAACTGGGTATCGAACGGATCGATGACAGCATCGGACTGACCCAGGTCACTACTCGTCGGCTGGGCGAGGACCTTTTGGTGACGGGAAAGGTGGAGTCATGTTCACCGGTTTGATCGAGGAAGTCGGTCATGTTCGCCGGGTCGACAAGGTCAGAACAGGTCTGCAGCGGCTCGAGGTCGAAGCCCGGGTGGTGACGGATGGGCTGCAGCTCGGTGATAGTGTCAATATCAACGGTGCCTGCCAGACGGTCGTGCAGGTGGGGACAGATCGCTTTTCCGTAGAATCTGTGTCGGAGACGTTGCAGCGCACGACCCTTGGATCGCTCCGCGTCGGCGACCCGGTCAATCTCGAGCGGGCCCTGCGGGCCAGCGACCGGCTCGGCGGACACATGGTGCTGGGACACGTCGATGGTGTGGGCCATCTGCGCCGTTTGGACGAGGGGTCCGGACAGTGGACACTGGCCGTGGAACCGCCCACCGAACTGCGCCGCTATGTTGCCGAAAAGGGCTCCATCGCCATCGACGGGATCAGCCTAACAGTGGCACAAGTCCTTGCCGACGAAGTCTTTACGGTCGCCATCATTCCACATACATTCAATCACACCCATCTGTCGCACGCGGCCGTCGGCGACCCGGTCAATCTCGAGGTCGATGTCGTCGCCCGCTACGTGGAACGATTGCTGACCAGCGATCCCAATGCGCCACGAAAGAGGCTGGAGCTCGAAGACCTTCGTCGTCTGGGCTACAGTGAAGACTGACGCGGCCCGGTGCCTCCGGGCCTTTTTTCTCCCCATCGCCATGAGCAGTTCGACCCATGTCCGATTTTGACCCCATCGAGGAAGTCATCGAGGCGCTCCAGGCAGGACAGATGATTGTCCTGGTCGATGAGCGTGCTGTCGATGTTGACGGATCCGAGTTGGTCGGCGAGGGAGAACTCATGATGATCGCTGAACTGGCCGACCCCAATTCCGTGCATTTTCTCGCCCGCCATGCGGGTGGACCGGTCTATGTGGCGGCCGAAACCAGCCACCTCGAGAAACTGGGCCTCGATGCCGCTAGCGCTGGCGCCACGGGCCCGCGCGGTGCCTCGTACATGGTGCCTGTGAATGCGCGTGACGTAGAGGGCACGGGCGTTTCGGCGCATGAACGAGCGCTGACCATTCGTCGCCTCGCCGATCCCGAAAGCACCCCTCGAGACTTCGTACAGCCCGGACACGTCACTCCCATCGCCGCCCAATCAGGGGGTATCCTGAGACGGGCCGGACACACGGAGGGGTCCGTCGACCTCGCCCGACTGGCGACCTTCTCACCGCCTGTGGCGGTCCTCGCGTCGATTCTAGACGATGACGGAGAGGTCGCCTCGACCCCCTATCTGCTCAACTTTGCAACACGGCACGGTCTCAAGATCGCCACGCTACGTGATCTGATCGCCTATCGCAGCCGGTCGGAGAAGTTGGTCAATCTGGAGGCTCGGGCACGAATGCCGACACGGCATGGTGAGTTCACCACCTATGCCTATCGATCCCTCGTCGATGGCTCTCCCTACATCGCGCTGGTGATGGGTGAGGTGGATGATGGTGAGCCGACACTTGTCCGCATGCACTCCTGCTGCGTAACCGGGGATGCCCTCGGGTCGAACCTGTGCGACTGTGGTGAACAACTGCAGGCAGCCATGGCGATGATCGCTGCCGAGGGGCGCGGTGTCATCGTCTATATCCAGAGTCACGAAGGGCGCGGTATCGGCGTCCTGCACAAACTCAAGGCATACGAACTACAGCAGGAACAGGGGTTGGATACGATTGAAGCCAATCACGCCCTCGGACTGCCTGCCGATAGCCGCGACTACGGCATCGGTGCTCAGGTTCTGCAGGATCTGGGGCTGCGTGAGCTCCGCCTGCTGACGAACAACCCGCGCAAACGAGTGGGGCTCGACGGCTATGGTCTGCGTGTCGTTGAGCAGGTGGCCATCGCCGCCGACCCCAATCCGCACAACATCCGATATCTACGAACCAAACGAGATCGCATGGGTCACTCGACCCTGCTTGAGGAGGGAGATCGATCCGATGCCCAGAGTGCATGAGGGCAAGCTCGATGCGTCGAGCCGCCGCTTCGCCATTGTTATCAGCCGCTTCAACAGCCTCATCACGTCACGTCTTCTCGATGGCGCTCTTGACTGCCTTCGCCGCCACGGTTGTCCAGAAGACAATGTCGAAATCGCCTGGGTGCCGGGTGCCTTCGAATTGCCCGTCACGGCCAAGCGCCTGGCAGCGACGGGTCGCTTCGATGTCGTGATGTGCCTGGGCGCCATCATTCGAACATCGACTCCCCATTTTGATTTTGTCGCTGCTGAGGCGGCTCGGGGTATCGCCTCGGTCGGTCTGGACTCGGGAGTACCCGTCACCTTCGGCGTCGTGACCACCGATGATGTGGAGCAAGCCATTGAACGGGCTGGCACGCTGTCTGGGAATCGCGGCTGGGACGCTGCGGCCAATGCCATCGAGATGGCCAATCTGCTCGCCGACATGAACTAGGCCCCCGTTGACCGACCTGCCCACAGAAGAGTCCTCCACGGCCCCATCCTCACCCCGCCAGCAGCGTTGGGATGACGGCGAGTGGGGGAATGCCGAGCAGGAGAAAATCCCGCAGTCTCGTTCCGGCGCACGCCAACTGGCCCTGCGGGCACTGTATTGGGAAAGTGCCAACCCGGGTCAAGTTGGCGAAGCCCTGCAGCAACTCGGTGAGGCCTGTGGTTTGACGCCCAAATTGCGGACCTTCGCCGAGCAGGTGGCCACGGCGGCTGTAGAGTATCGGTCAGAGCTGGATGACCTGGTCCGTGACAATGCCACCAACTGGCACCCCGATCGAATCGCCCGTCTCGACGGATTGATCCTCAGGTTGGGGCTGGCAGAGTTGCTCTATATCGACGATGTGCCGGCGCGGGTCACAATCCACGAAGCCGTCGAACTGGCCAAGACTTATGGCGGGGGGCAGTCGTATCGGTTCGTTAACGGTCTGCTGGACGCCATCGCCCGGCAGCGCGATCTCGACGTTTGAAGGCTCTCCGCCTCAGCTGAGTGATCTGGGGCCAGTCGAGTGGACCTTCCGTCCGAGACCTTTCAGATGGGGACTTTACCCCACTGCCCTGTGACCAGTATTCAGTGACACGGTTCAGTGGCCACTGTTTAGTGGCTCGAGTACCTTCTCACAGCATAGATCTATGGTTTTTTGTTCCTAGACCCAACCAGAGGTAGTCCATGCTCGGCCGTACGCTGAAAAAGTTGTTCGGATCGCAGGCGGATCGCGAGTTCAAGAAGTCGGAATCCGTGATCGACGCGGTCAATCAATATGCTGATGGCTACACCTCACTCTCCGACGCTGACGTCTTCGCAAAAACGACCGAATTCCGTCGACGACTCGACGAGGTTCGCGGACCCCTTCGAGAGAAACTCGCGCAGCTCGACGAGCAACTTCGTGGCGACCTGGAGGGAAATGACAGGCAGGACCTCAGCGACCGGCAGGCGGAGTTGGAAACCGCCATCCGGGATGCCGAAGCGCAGGCACTCGATGACCTGCTGCCTGAGGCCTTTGCCCTGGTAAAGGAGACCTGCCGACGGCTGTGTGGCCGCAGTTGGGAAACCGTCAGTGGGCCTGAGGAATGGGCCATGGTCCCCTATGACGTCCAGATCTACGGGGGCACCGTCTTGCACGCCGGCCAGGTCGCTGAGATGGCCACGGGCGAGGGCAAAACGCTGGTGGCCACCATGCCGCTGTATCTGAATGCGCTGACGGGCCGAGGCACACATCTGATCACCCACAACAACTTCCTGGCCAAACGCGATGCCATGTGGATGGGGGCGATCTACAACTTTCTCGGTCTGTCCGTCGGCATCATCCAGGACGCACGCCAGACCGGTGGCGCCGAGGCGTATCTGATGCCTGCCACGGACGAAGTCCCTACGAGTTTCGATTGGCAGCCGGCCAACCGTCAGCAGGCTTATGGGGCTGACATTATCTACGCCACCAAAGATCAGATTGGTTTTGACTACCTGTATGACAACATGGCGACGCGTCGCGACCAGATCTCGCAACGCGAGTTCAACTATGCCATCGTGGACGAGGCGGACTCCAATCTCATCGATGATGCTCGAACGCCGCTGATTATCTCGGGACCCGTGCCGGAGAGCACGAATCGATATGCCGAGTTCAAACCCCTCGTAGAGAAGCTGCTGCGCGCCCAGACCAATCTGGTCAACAAGCTCGTTTCCGGGGCCGAAAAGAAGCGTAGCGAGGGGGGTGACGAATACGAAGTTGGTGTCGATCTGCTGCGCTGCACCCGGGGTGCGCCAAAGAACAAACGCCTGATGAAGATCCTGCAGGAGGAAGGGGTCAAGCGTCTGATCGGACGCGTGGAGGCCGACTTCATGCGCGACAAACGCATGTTCGAGATCGATGAGGAGTTGTTCTTCGGCGTCGACGAGAAGTCACACACCATCGACCTGACTGACAAAGGCCGCGACCTGCTCTCGCCAAACGAGCAGGCCCTGTTCATCCTCCCAGATCTCAGCGGCGAAATCGATGAGATTCGCAAGAACGGCGACCTCGACGACGAGGCGCGCCGATTGGCAGAGGACCAGGCCTATCGTGACCACGCCTATCGCACGGAGGCCGTGCACAACATCAATCAGTTGATGAAGGCGTACAACCTCTTCGAGCGCGACGTCCAGTACATGCTGTCCGAAGAGAAGAAGGTCATCATCGTGGACGAGTCAACGGGGCGTCCGCAGCCGGGCCGGCGTTTTGCCGATGGCCTGCACCAGGCGCTGGAGGCCAAAGAGGGCGTCAAGGTCGAGCAGGAGACGCAGACTGTCGCCACGATCACACTTCAGAACCTGTTTCGCATGTACAATAAGCTGTCGGGCATGACGGGGACGGCCGAGACCGAATCGGCCGAACTGTTCGAGATCTACAAGCTCGAAGTCATCGTCATCCCCACGCATCGGCCGATTCGGCGCGTCGACCACGAAGACCAGATCTACCGGACCAAACGCGAGAAATACACGGCCCTCATCGACGAGATCGCCCGACTGCACGAAATGCAGTTGCCGGTGCTCGTGGGCACGATCTCGGTGGAGATCTCTGAGCTCCTGTCACGAATGTTGACCCGCAAGGGGATCAAACATCAACTGTTGAATGCGCGGTACCATGACAAAGAGGCCGAGATCGTGGCCGATGCAGGGCAGCCTGGATCGGTGACGATCGCCACCAACATGGCGGGCCGTGGAACGGACATCAAACTCCACGCTGACGTGGTGAGAATCGATCGTGACCTGCTGAACAGGGATGTGACCCTGGCGGACAGCATCAAGGGTCACTCGTTGCGCGACGAGTTGACGCAGAATCCGTCGGGTCTGCAGGTGATCGGTACCGAGCGCCATGAGTCGCGGCGGATCGATCGACAGCTGCGCGGAAGATCGGGCCGACAGGGTGATCCCGGTTCGTCACGATTCTATCTATCGCTGGAAGACGACCTGATGCGGTTGTTCGGTTCGGAACGCATCGGCAGCGTGATGGACAAGCTCGGCGCTGAAGAGGGTGAGGTGATCGAGCACAGTATGGTCACCCGCTCGATCGAACGGGCACAGAAGAAGGTCGAAGCGCGCAATTTCGAGATGCGTAAGCATCTGCTGAAGTACGACGATGTGATGAATCAACAACGTCAGGTCATCTACAACCGACGCCGCGATGTGTTGGAACGCGACTCGGCCAAAGATCTGGTGGAGGAACTCATCGACGTCGCCATTGACGGGCTGGTTGCCACACACGCACCGCAGGGCGTGCACACGGAAATGTGGACGTGGGAAGATCTCGCCAATGACTTTACCAACAGCTTCCTGGCTCCCTTTCCCTTCGACGCGCCAGAGCGGGCACAGCTGGACTCAGACACTCTTCGTGAGCGCCTCGGCGAGCTGGCGCAGCAATCCTACGCGATGCGTCAGGAATTGGTCGACCTGAGCACGTATCGAGAGGTCGAAAAGGCGGTGCTGCTGCATACGGTCGATACGTGCTGGCAGGAGCATCTGCACGAATTGGATGAATTGAAGGAGGGCGTCGGGTTTGCCGGTGTCGGCGGCAAGGACCCCCTCATCGTCTACCAGAAGGAAGCGTTCGATATGTTTGAAAGCCTTCTGGATCGCATTGATGCCGGATCGTTGAACAACCTGTTCCGGCTTCGTATCGATGCGCCGAAGCCGGCCCCCTCTGGGCCGAGGATTGGCCGAGGTCAGCTGAGCGACATCCACCGTGAGGCAACGAATCTTGGTTTCTCGGGTGGTCAACCGGCACCTGCCGATGGCGGTGGCGTGCCTCTCGGCAAACCGATGCCCGATTCACCGCGAGGGCGTGGGCTGGTGGCCGCAGGGAGTGAGGGTTCTGACAGTGCCAAACGCGAGCCGATCCGCAACGAGCCCAAAGTGGGGCGCAACCAGCCCTGTCCCTGTGGCAGTGGAAAGAAGTTTAAGCACTGTCATGGTCGGAGCTGAGCAAGATTCTATTTTGCATCCATTTGGGTTGTGCAGTCATCCAAGAGACGTTCAGCCTGCAGCACCTGAAGCCGCCGGCGCCTGTGTAGTGGTTTTCTATCCACTATCCACATGATCGACCACTGAATGGACGCGCTATCCACGACCCAGATCACGATTCTCGGCGTCTACTGCGGAATCGTGGCTGTCTTGAGCCTGTATGGCTTCCATCGCTGGCACAACCTGCGTCTCTATCTGCGCCATCGCCACGATCAACAAGCTCCGGCTGGTCGTTTTGACGAGTTGCCGGCCGTCACCGTGCAGCTACCGATCTTCAATGAATTTCACGTCGTAGAACGATTGATCAGCACCGTGGGCCGACTGGACTATCCGCGTGATCGGCTTCAGATCCAGGTGCTCGACGACTCTACCGATGAGACCCAGGGCCGCGCCCGAGCCGCAGTGGAGCGACTGCAGGCACAGCGAATCGACATCGACTACGTCCATCGTGACCACCGGCACGGCTACAAGGCGGGCGCCCTCGATCACGGTCTCAAGATGGCCAAGCACGATCTCATCTTCATCCTGGATGCCGACTTCGTTCCGCCCGCAGATGTGCTGCAGCGGGTGATCCACCACTTCACCGACGCCGAAATCGGCATGGTGCAGATGCGCTGGGGCCACATCAATCGTCATCACTCCCTACTGACCCGAATCCAGTCCATCTTCCTTGATGGACACCTCGTCATCGAGCATACGGCGCGCAGCCGCTCGGGGCGCTTTTTTAACTTCAATGGCACAGCAGGGATCTGGCGACGCCAGGCGATTGACGATGCAGGCGGGTGGGAACACGACACCCTGACCGAGGATCTCGACCTGAGTTTCCGCTCTCAGCTGGCGGGTTGGCGTTTTCGCTATCTGCCCGACGTAGAGGTGCCCGCCGAGCTGCCCGTGGAGATCAACGCCTTCAAGTCTCAGCAACATCGGTGGACAAAAGGGGCGGTACAGACAGCGAAGAAGATCCTGCCCCGGGTCTGGAAGGCGCCCCTGCCACTGAAGGTAAAAGTTGAGGCTACCTTCCACCTGACGGCGAATTCTTCACACATCCTGATTCTCGCCATGGCCATCCTGATGCTGCCGGTGGTTTCCATTCGAGAGCTGATTCCATGGCATCAGCGTTTCTTCATCATCGACCTGCCGCTCTTCTCCATGGCAACCATGGCGGTCAGTGGTTTCTACCTGGCCTCGCAGCGAGCGTTGTACGAAGACTGGTCCACGTCGATCAAGTATCTGCCGGTACTGATGGCCATAGGAATCAGCTTGTGTGTCAACAATGCCCGCGCCGTAGCCGAAGGATTGATCGGCTATCAGACGGGTTTCCATCGCACACCCAAGTATGGCGCCACCGGCCAGACGCGGGCGGTGGGTGCAAAATACGCAGGGGCCAAGACGATTATCGCCGCCATCGAATTGCTAATGGCCGGATACTTCGTCCTTGTGATCGCCAAGGCATGGGCGATTGAGATGTATGCGGGAATCCCCTTCCTCATGTTGTTCCATACGGGGTTTCTCTATACCGGTGCACTGTCGGGCCTGCAGCCCTTCTTCACCAAGCACTGGCTGCGACCAGCACGGGCGATTCCCGCCTAACGTCAGGCCGAAGGGTACACACAAAAACGCCTCCAGCCGGTCTCGGCTGGAGGCGCTTTGTGTTCTGTCAGCGGGTAGGAGAAGGCGGGCTAGTCTTCCGGCCACCCAAGTTCGTACTCGCCGCCCTCGAGCTTTTCGCGCGCCAACATCACGTCGAGGGACGGATAGACACGATCTTCGATGGCGGTGCGCAGGCGACGCAGACCGATGGCGACAGACTGCGCCTGCCGTTTCGTGTCACCCGTCTCATCGCGGGCAAGCTTGCGCGCATCGCCGAAGGTGCGCACATACAGCTGGTGGGTGTGCTTCAGTACGTTTTCGCTGGGTGTCGGCACCGCTCGGACCGCCGCCGCGTAGTCATCGAGCTTCTGGCGTGCAGCGGTGATGTCTGCGTCGGTGATCGCACTCGTTGGGTCATCGAACCTGGTGATCAACGCCTCGACTTGGCGATTGTAGTCCTCGAACCCGTGTACGGTCTGAACGTAGGACTTCAACTCGTCTACATCCTCCGTATTGTCACAAGCGACGAGGGCGGTCAACACTGCGAGGGCGAGGAACCTGCGAATCATGGGCTGATCTCCTGGCTGATCGATGACCCTCGTACGCTCGTGCAGATGTGTACGAATCGGGCGCCGTGGGGTCTCACCATCTCATGTGACTCGAAACATAGCGAGCCCGCGGAGGAAAATGCAAGAGGCACAACGAACTGTGGGGGCCACAGGCGATTCTGCAGCCCTGCGCCTCGTTGACGATGAGTGAATGGACAGATACTTTCAGCCTCCTGAATTCAGCCCATTTTTCAACCAGATTTCTGTGCATAGGAGAGGCAACCGTGGTCTCACGCGAAACGCTCCGCAGCCTGCTCGATAATACCCTCCGGGATGCCCGTTATCCGCGATGGGAAGACAACTATCGCCAAGGCAAGGTGCGAGATATGTACCTGCTGCCGGGGCGTCGTGTTCTGGTCACGTGTGATCGCCAGAGTGCCTTCGACCACATTCTGGGGACCATCCCTCTCAAGGGGCAGGTGCTGAATCGGATCGCCAATCACTGGTTCGAGAAAACCGCCGATATCGTGGCCAATCACGTGATCGACGTCCCCCACCCGAACGTGACCATCGCCGAAGAGCTGGACATGTTCCCGGTGGAGATCGTCGTACGCGGCTATCTGACGGGTAGTTCCGATACATCAGCATGGACCTACTACGCACGGGGCGAACGAGACATCTGTGGCAACATTCTGCCGGACGGGATGGTCAAGAATCAGCCCTTTGACACCGCGATCCTGACACCGACGACCAAATCCGAGGAACACGATGAGCCCATTTCCGCTTCGCAAGTGCTGGAGCGTGGGCTGGTAGATGAAGCCACGTGGACCCAGATCGAGCGCATTGCCTTTGAGTTGTTTGCTCGAGGGCAGCAGATCGCAGCTCAGCAAGGTCTGATTCTGGTCGACACCAAGTATGAGATGGGCCGCAATGCGGCGGGCGAGATTGCCGTCGCGGACGAGATCCACACGCCGGACTCCTCCCGCTACTGGATTGCAGAAACCTACGCCGATCGCCACGCTCGCGGCGAGGAACCTGAGAGTCTCGACAAGGAGTTCCTAAGGTTGTGGCTGCGCGAAAAAGGGATCTCTGACACCAACATCCCGGATTTGGATGATGAGATCCGTATCGATGTGGCCGAGCGGTACATCGATCTGTTCGAACGAGTGACGGGTGAGAGTTTCTCTCCCTCCAATCCCGACGAGCCGCTGCGCGACGCCATCGAGCGATCCATCGAGCCGTGCTTCGAGTCTGCGTGAGTGCCGCGTTGGACTCTCACGCTTGTCGTCAGCTGCCACGTCCGAAACGGGCTCTGGGGCGCTTTCTGAGTGCCCTATTGGTTCTGCGTCTTGAGGCCCGTGAGGTGGCCCCCCTGTCGGCTGGGGTGATCCTGTTGAGCTGGCTGCACCGCCCCGTCATCGAGATGCCCCTGTCGATGGTCGATCGTGCCGCCCGACGACGAACCCAGATCGCTCGTCGACTCGATTCTGTCTATCCCTTCTGACCGAATCTCCCCCAATGCTGCACCGACAATTGCGCACCGCCCTCGAGGAAATCTTCGGCGAAGATTTCGTCGAAGAGGCTCTACGGCGGTCCGAATACGCGCAGATGGTGATCTACGAGCAACCGGACGAGTTCAAGAAAGCGGTGCTCGGTTTTCAGCGTTTGAACTTTCGCGATGAACAGAGCGAGTACGCACAGAAACTGGCTCCGGACTTTGGTTTTGCCCTGATCTGCTCTCTGCTCGACAACTCGACACGAGAGCTGGTCGCCGAACTGGGACTCAACTATCTATGAGCGGCACTCTGCTGGCCTTCGACCTGGGTGCCGAGAGTGGCCGCGGCATCCTCGGTCGTTTTGATGGCAATCGCCTCACACTGGAACAGGTCCATCGCTTCGAAAACGGCGGTGTAGCGCTGTTGGACCGGCTCTATTGGGATCCGCTCAGACTGTTTGGTGAAATCGAGTCAGGGCTGGGCATGGCTGGCAAAATGGAACCGCAGCTGGCTTCGGTAGGTATTGACACGTGGGGTGTTGATTTTGTCCTGTTGGCTGCCGACGGAACATTGTTGGACAATCCCCGTCACTATCGTGATGCCCGCACGGACGGTATGCTGGAGACCGCCTTCCAGATCATGCCGCGTGAGCAGATCTTCTCTCATACGGGAATTCAGTTCATGAAACTGAACTCCCTGTATCAGTTGCTTGCCCTGCGTCTTGCCGATGCGCCGCAACTGGCAGCAGCACAACAGCTGCTGATGATCCCCGACTTGCTCCACTACTTCCTCTCGGGAGAGCGAAGTGGTGAATTCTCGAACGCCACCACAACCCAGTTGTTTGATCCGACTCGTGGAGGATGGTCGACAGCACTTTGTGAGGCCTTCGATTTGCCTCAACACATTCTGCCCCCGATCGCAGCACCTGGCACACAGCTGGGCACAGTGCGCGACTCGGTCGCCGAGCGCTGTGGACTGTCGAAGAGTGTCCCCGTCATCCTCCCGGCAACCCATGATACTGGTGCGGCCGTGGCTGCCGTCCCCGCCACCGGTGTGGGTTCGGGGGATTTTGCCTACATCAGCTCCGGAACCTGGTCGCTCATGGGCGCCGAGCTTGCGGCACCCGAACTTGGGGCCGATGCACTGCGACACAACTTCACCAACGAGGGCGGCGTGGGGGGCACATATCGGTTTCTCAAGAACATCATGGGACTGTGGTTGGTGCAGGAATGCCGCCGCACATGGAGTCTGGCCGGCCGGGATCGCTCCTACGGTGAGCTTGCCACCGCAGCCGCAGCGGCGCCGGCCTTCGGTCCTCTCATCAATCCTGACGATGAACGATTCCTGCCCCCCGGAGATATGCCCTCCCGGATCCGGGCCTACTGTGAGGAGACGTCTCAGCAGATTCCCGAGAACGAGGGGGCGATCATTCGTTGTGTCCTGGAGAGCCTTGCTCTGAAATACCGGCAAACCCTCGAGCAATTGGAGACGATTCTC
This sequence comes from Gemmatimonadota bacterium, assembly GCA_002712305.1. GTDB lineage: Bacteria > Latescibacterota > UBA2968 > UBA8231 > UBA8231 > UBA12574. Next base: position 42,282 of record PATE01000011.1, read on the forward strand.
GATCGCCCTATGAAAACGATCCACATCGTGGGCGGCGGCATTCAGAACGAGCTGCTGTGTGAACTGACGGCCCACGCCACGAGCCGCCCGGTCGTGGCAGGACCAGCCGAAGCGACGGCCATCGGCAATCTGTTGATTCAGGCGCTCGGCCTCGGCTGGGTCGAGTCGCTGGAGCAGATTCGGCAGGTTGTCATCGACTCCTTCGATCCAACACGCTACGAGCCGGCCGTGGACCAGGCTGAAGCGTGGAACGACGCCTACGGGCGGTTTGTTCGCTTGGTTTAGGCGGCACACCCTCCTGTCGCAACCTGTACCACCCTGAACTAAAGATTTTGGCGCTGCGCGCCGATGTACCGAGGGCACCGGCTCGCCGAGCCGTCGGAACCGTCGGCAGAACGGGCCGTTCTACCCTATAGTGAGACCACAGGGCCATGGCGACTGACACGAAACAGGACGGTGTGATGACACAGGCTCCGCCGCGCGGCAGCTCAGGCAACTCCACGGGTGAATCTGACCCGGTCGAGTCCTACTGGCACGACATCCGTGATTTCCATCCCCTATCGCGCAAACAAGAGACCGAGTTGGTCCAGAGGGCGCGTGAAGGAGACCGGTCTGCCTCCGACGCCCTGGTGACGGCCAACCTCCGCTTCGTCGTCAGTGTCGCCAAGAAGTACAACAACTACGGCATGACGTTTCTCGAGCTCATCGCCGAGGGCAACTACGGTCTGCTCGAGGCCGTGAAGCGTTTCGACGAAACACGCGGTTTTAAGTTCATCACGTATGCCGTGTGGTGGATCCGTCAGGCGATCCTCAAGGCGCTGGCTGAACAGAGCCGTGCCGCCCGGCCACCGATGAGCCAGGTCAACGACCTGCAGAAGGTGGAGAAACTCAGCGCCGGCCTGACGCAGAAACTGGGAAGAGCACCCACCCTCGAGGAAATCGCAGCCGCCGCCGACATCAGTTACGAGCGCACGCGAAATNCCATTGAACTGAATCAGAATGACATGTCGCTCGACGCACCGCTGACCNACAGCGANGGCGAGGACACGATGCTGGCCGTCATGGCCAATGAGGNNCCCGGATTCGAGGAGTCCTATGACTGTGCCGCCCTGTATCAAGCGCTGCACAAAAGTCTCGATCCGCTCGACGATCGAGAGCAGCTGATTCTGCGGTCCTACTTCGGACTCGAGGGGCTGGATCCGATGACGTTGGAGCAGATCGGCGAGATTCTCGGACTGACGCGCGAACGAGTTCGTCAGCTGCGTGATCGTGCGCTGGAGAGGGTGCGCCACGAACACGGTGATCTGCTGCTCGAGTTGTCCATCAACTAACAGCACACGGGTCACAGAGGGCTACGGAGCACGGCCTTGGCCGGCGCTCGAGCACTTCCCCAGACGGAACCGATCCTTACATTAGATCGTCTTGATGTGGTCGCCTCACAACGCGGCTTCTGCTTTTCTCCATCACGTCAGCGATCGAATCTGTGCAGTATAACCTGGCCGATCTCCATACCCATTCGACCTGCTCGGACGGGCTGCGTTCTCCAACGCAGGCAGTCGAAGAAGCCGTCGCCGCCGGTGTCCGTGTACTGAGTCTGACCGACCACGACACGGTGGATGGCATCGACGAAGCCATGGCTGCGGGCAAAGAACAGGGCATCGACGTTGTGCCGGGGACCGAGTTGAGTGCTCACGTCAACGACCGCGAACTGCACCTGCTCGCTTACTTCGTCGACCATCGTTCGCAGCGACTCGCCGTCCATCTGAGCAAACTTCGCGAGCGACGCCACGAGCGAGGTGCAGCGATCGTGGAACGGCTCAACCAGCTCGGCGTCCAGATCTCACTCGATGATGTCCTGTCACGGACCGATGGTGGACCGCTGGGGCGCCCTCACATTGCCGCGGCCATTGTGGCCTCCGGAGCTGCCATGAACAAGGAAGAGGCCTTCGTCCGCTTCATTGGCGATCGAAGACCTGCCGACGTGCCGAAACCCCGGTCTCCAGCTGCAGAAGTGATTGGCTTGGTCCACGAATTGGGTGGTGTTGCCGTGCTCGCCCATCCGGGAATGGTCGTGTCGGAACCGGTGATACAACAACTGGTCGAGGTCGGCCTTGATGGGGTGGAGGTCTACCATCCGGCTCATCAGCCACCTCAGATCGAGCACTATCTTGATGTGGCTGAGCGCTTCGGATTGCTCACATCCGGAGGCTCCGACAGTCATGGCGACCAGAGCGGCGTCGCCATCGGCGACTATGGCATCGGTGTAGAAGCCGTCGACGCCCTCAGCATGCGAGCCGCCACATATGCGTGAATTGCCGGACGGTGGTGACCGCTGGGTGCGTCCCCCTCTGGTTCTGATCCTCGCTCTTCAGGTCATCTCACTTCTGGCGGTGACCTCGGCGCCCACCTCGGCGCTGTTGCCCCGGTCCTTCCATCCTTCCCAGGATCCGCCCCTGAGTGGCCTGGTAGGCACGAGCATGAGTGATGTCGTGTGGAGCGGACACTATCTGTGGGTTGCCACCGAGCGCGGTCTGGCGCGGTGGAATCCTGACGATGGAACCGGACTGTCGGCCCAGAACTGGCGTACCTACACCCAGGAAAATGGTTTGGGACGCGGTGCGGTCAGTGCGCTGGACGCGGTGGGCGACACGGTGTGGGCAGCGACGATCTTCGACACCCTCGTCGCGGGCGTCACTCCCCCACCCCAGGTGGGCGGCGGCCTGAGTTGGTCTATCGATGCGGGCGAGACGTGGCAGCACATCCCCAACGACGCCATTTTTGACACACTGACACCGGGCTTCGAAGACGGACCACGGACACCGGTGCAGAACGGCTGCTTTGGGCTGTCCATCGTGGGCGATACGGTTTGGGCGGCCTTCTTCTCAGGCTCCACCGTCCGCACAACGGACTTTGGCCGCAGTTGGGAGCGTGTGTTGCCCGGTGGCGGCGACCAGATCGTGTTCCTGGCCACCGACAAAGAAGAAGAGGTGGGGCTTCTCCGCTTCGAAGCCGACAGTCTGGCGAGTTCCGGTGGTGATGCGATGCGGATCGATTCCTTGCGAACCGCCGCCGACAGCGTCGCCACCCTTCATCTGCTGCACCGCACATTCTCGGTTACGGCCTTCGGTGACACGGTTTGGATCGGCACCTCGAATGGGCTGACGTCGAGCACCGACTTCGGTCAAACCTGGGTGAATCATCGCGTGCGCCTCAACGAATTCGGTGAACCCTTACCAGAGAACCCGTCAGGCAATTGGGCGGTGGCTGTCGAACGACAGATCACGCAGGATGGGCGTTCGGTCATCTGGGCGGGAACGTCGACCACCATCGGACCCGGACAGAGGAATGGGATCAGTGTCAGCGAAGATGGCGGCGCGACATGGGCCTCGACGGCGCCCACCTTCGCCTGGGATTTCGCGTTTGGCCCGCAGGATACGGTCTGGGCGGGCACCAATGACGGACTGCTGGTCAGCCTCGACGCCGGAGATTCGTGGGGGGAGGTGCTGGTGGAAGATCCCTTCACTCGTGAACAGCTTCGCCCGCCTTTCATCGGCGTAACCCATGTGCCCCTGAGCGACGGGCAGAATTCCATCTGGTCAGGAGCCGACAATGGGTTGGGTCGATCCATCGATGGTGGTGTCACGTGGACGATCCTCAGCTTCCCCGTCAAAACACCAAGTCTTGATGTGGGCGAGGTCATTGGCGAAGGAGGTGTTGTCGATGCCGAACGGGTACGCACCTATGCTGCGCCGAATCCTTTTGCACCCGACCAGGGAGATCGAGATCGATGCCGCATCGTCTACAGTTTGAGCGAACCCAGTCAGGTGACGATCGAAATCTTCGACTTCGCATCACGACAGGTGCGATCTCTTCTCGAGGGCGCCGATCGCGATGGGGAACGCAATCACGGTGAGAACTGGGATGGTCTCGATGACGAGGGAAACCCTGTTGCCAACGGTGTCTATTTCTATCGAATCGCCACCGCCGCCGGCGATGAAGCACACGGCAAGATTGTGGTCCTAGACTGATGTCATGCCTGATACAACCTCCGCTGCGAAACCACACGGCACGACATCGACCCTCGCTCCTGCTGAGTGTGCTCGCCGTCGTCCTCAGTTCTGCCGCCACGGCACAGACCGGTGCGGCCTTCCTCGATCTGGGGATCGGCGGTCGCGCTATGGGCATGGGTGGAGCCCTGAGCACCCACGCTTCAGGTGCTGAGGCCATTCACTACAACCCCGCAGGTCTGGCCGGTGAACAGGGCCGAACGGTGCAGGTCGGTTCCCAGTCCCTGTCACTGGATCGCACGCATGCGACGCTTGCGGGCGCCATGAATCTCCGTGGGGGGCTGGCCTTTGGGCTGGCTTGGACCCATGCCAGCGCCGGACCCATTGACGCACGAACCGGTTCGGGAGATCTGGTCGCGGGGGGCATCGACGACACCGAACAGGCCATCGGATTCGCTTTGGGATCTCGTGTGAACGAGAAAGTACTACTCGGTGCGAGTCTGAAGGTGCTGAGTCACACCATCGATGTACCTGGCTCAGGCGAGTCGAGTGCGTCGGGTAGAGCCGTCGACATTGGTGCCATCATCGTCGAGGCGATACCCCAGTGGCGTGTCGCGGTGGGTGCTCGCAATCTGCTGGGGAAACTGGCCTGGGATGTTCGTCGTGCTGCCGCCCAGTCGAGCGCCTCGGAAGATGATCTGCCGATGACACCCTACGTGGGCGTCGGCGGTACGTGGCGACGCGTACGAATTGGGGCTGAGGCTCAACTCTATGATGTGAGCGGTGTCTCCCAGGCTCGTCTTCACGCGGGAGCTGAAGCCGACCTGTCTCCCATGCTGTCGGTACGTGGCGGCCTGCACCGGGTGGGTGACGCAGACGGACTCGGGCTGCTTGCCATGGGCATTTCGATTCGCCCGATGCACAGCAACCGTCTGGCCTTTCACTATGCGTGGGTCGCCGACGATCTGAGTGCCGGTGGCCGCAGTGTGCTCAGTATTGGGGGCGTGTTTTGATGCGTTTCCTGCTTGGTTGGGTGATGGTGTGTGCGTTGATGACCGGTACGCCGACGTTGGCCACGACGGGGTTTGCCTTTTTGCGACTGGGTGAGGGCGCCCGGGATGCCGCCATGGGAGACGCAACCGTCGCCGTGACCAGTTACACCGCCGACGCTGCCAATCCTGCGGCGCTGACTCGCGGTCAGCAGGCGCTGACCTTCAGCCACACAGAGTGGATCGAGCAGATCCGGCATGAGTATGTGGGCACGCTGTGGAGTATCGGAGAGGACGTGATCGCCCTCAGCGCACGTGTCTCGCATACGGACGGTCTGGAACATCGCGTCGGTGCGTCACTCGAACCACTGGGTGAGTTCGGTGTGTATGAGTGGACGGCAGGCGCCGCCTGGTCACACGCCTTTTCGCAGGACCTGCGGCTGGGGGTGGGCCTACGATTCGTGCGCCAGTCGATCTTCGATGAAGCGGCAAGTGGGGGTCACGCCGATGCGGGTCTGTTGTATCGGGCTGCCGGTTGGGACCTGGGGATTTCGGTTCGCAATGTAGGTACCATGAACGAATTGAACCGCGTCTCCACCGAACTGCCTCTTCAGTTGCGCGTGGGAGGCGCTCGTCGCCACGGGAAGATCCTGTTCGCCGCGGCGGGCCATTGGTCCGATGCGAGCACAGATCTGCACGCGGGTGTCGAGTGGGCAGCACGTGAACATCTGAACCTTCGTCTCGGCTACGACAGTGGTGGCACCCGTGGGCTCAGCTACGGCGCGGGTGTGGAGTTGGCCCCCTGGCGGGTAGACTATGCCTATCTGCCCTTTGGTGACGGATTCGGCCCGGCTCACAGATTCAGCTTGCGCTGGGCAGTCGACACGGTGCCTGCGCGGTGAATCTCTGGCGCCGAGAACCGACGCCGCCTCCGATACGGCCGCCAGCGATGACGGACGGATGGGGAACACATCGACAGGGGCTTGGCTCCGGATTCACCGGCTGGGAACCGACGCCGCAGCCGGCCAAGCAGAGCCATCCGGCCATGCACGTGTTGTTGTTCGTCCTGACGTTGTTTTCCATGATGGCCGCTGGATCGATGCAGCAGGGCGTGAATCCCCTGCAAGGCCTGGATCAGCTCGTTCATCTTGTGGAAGGCTGGCCCTTCGCCTCCACGTTGTTGGCGATTCTGACCGTACATGAGTTCGGCCACTACTTCGCCGCACGTCGCTGGGGGGTGAAAGCCTCCCTCCCCTACTTCCTGCCCCTGCCCTTCGTCTCGTTCCTCGGCACCCTCGGTGCGGTAATCCGCATCCGCTCGCCGATTCCAAACAAACAAGCCCTGCTGGATATCGGCGCTGCCGGACCCCTGTCGGGCTTCGTCGTCGCTGTGACCGCCTGCATCGTGGGCCTGCCACTGTCGACGGTCGTCGAACCAGGCTATTTCGGTGTCCTGCCACGCCAGTTGGAGCCCACCACGATTCAGCTAGGCGCGCCGTTGCTGTTCCAGGGCCTGTCTGCATGGTTGTCGCCAGAGGTGATCGCTGAGGATCAGATGGTGATTCTCCATCCCATCGCTTTCGCAGGATGGGTTGGACTCTTCATCACCGCCTTCAATCTTTTTCCGGTGGGTCAGCTCGACGGTGGACACATCGTGTACGCTCTGGCCTCTCGAGCCCACAGCATGATCGGGCGATTCACGTTCTCAGCCTTGATGGGTCTGGGGCTCTACGGTGTATTCTCTCTGTTTTGGGAAGTTCCCGCAGGGTGGCCTGGGTGGTTGGTGCTTGCCTTGCTGCTCACTTTTTTCGGTCGCAGCCATCCACCCCTTTATCATCCAGCGACGTCTCTGAGTCCAGGCAGACGATGGATTGGATGGCTTTGCTTTCTGGTGTTCGCCCTGTGTTTCACGCCAGCCCCCTTCAGCGCCCTCGCCGGTTGAGCGTGCAATTGAACCGTAGCCGCTGTGTCCTGCTGCGGCTGGGCTGCATACTGGCCGTGGCGAGTGGCTGTGGCTTTGGCGGCGAGAGTGGCAAGAATTGTCGCTGCGTCCCAGAGACAGATGCGGCTTCTTTTCCCCATTGTGAGGGGATCACCTTCGAAGAAGAAGTGGAAACGGCGAACCCCTTCGCCACGCGCCAACCAGAGTGTCCCAGCGGACAACTGCTGTTTCTCCGGGAACCGACAACACCGGAGGCTGTCCTATTCAACGTAAGGGATACCTTTCAGGGATTCAGCCCGATCCAATACCTGGACCTTCTGAGTGACGACTTTCTCTTCGTTCCCGATCTGGACGGGCTGAGTCTGTATCCTGAGGTATTCCAGGCGCCGGGTGACTATGACCCGGAGGCGGATCGCGACACGCTGTGGACACGAGAGGATGAGCGTCGTTTTGCGACCAATTTCCTCGATCGCACCGAGTTTCAGCGCATCACCTTCGACCGCTGGTACCAGGCGGGCGAGGACGATGTCATCTTCGACGATTCCGATCCGCTCAGAGAGACGTATATTTTTAACTATGCCATCGAACTGATCCTGCCACCAGGAGAAGATGGTGTTGCGCTGCTACTGGAGGTCCGTGGCAGGGCAGAGGTTGACCTGGTCACACCCACGCTCGAGAATCCGGTGTGGACGGTGCGCAGGTGGCAGGATCTACGTGACCCGGCGTCGACGAAGAATTCGATGACTCAGATGCGGGGTGAGTTTCTGCAGTGAACGAACGTGCTACACCACCCCAAGGTGCGATGATAATCTGTAGGTATCCATGTTGAACCGAGCTGTTCTCTTCGCAGCCCTGACTCTGCTCGTTGCCTGCAGCAATCCTTTTGCGCCTGAGAAAACGGTACCCACCGACGTGGTGGAGAAACCACCCGCCGAGCAGACGACAACGCCCGAGATTGTTATGGAGAATCTCGAGCGCGCATTCTCAGATCGTGACAAGGACCTCTACGAGAGTATCCTCGACGATAATTTCTGGTTCACGGAAACCGATTGCCTCGGAGAGCTCATCCTCGCCAATGACAAAGAGGAAGAGCTCCAGATCATGGGCACGAGGGACGGATCGAATCAGGGAATCTTCGATATCTTCCGCAGCATCGACTGGAACTTCCAGCAGTCGCAGCGCTACACCGAATTGGGACGCGACTTTCCGAATGCCTTCGATGGCGACCCGGACGGACATCCAGATGAAGACTGGGAGGTCTTTCGCGGTCGTGTCGAAATCCTGCTGCTGCAATCCGCTGACGACGGATTCCGTGTCGTCCAGGTCATGAGCTTCAAGCTGCGCAAGGGCGATGACGATTTGTGGCGCATCGTGCGCTGGATCGACGATCCTCTCGCCGGTGACTGTGGCGACGGTGGTGATAGCGACGCGGGTCGCCCAGTCGGCTCGTCATGGTCCTGGGGCCAGTTGAAGAGGCGCTAGGCGCCTGACCATGGCTGCTGCACGTCGTGCCCAACGACTGGTCCGGCGTCGACGGCCGCCGCAGTGGCATCTCCTGCTCAGCGGTAGCCTCCTGCTGATTGCCGTCGTGGTCGGCGTCTACCTGTCTACGAACGATCACGACGTTGGCGATGTCGATCTCCTGAGCGCCAATCCGGCGCCCGTGGGGCCACCACACGCGGTGACGGCAAGTCAGTTCGCCTCACGACTGCATGCCGATATCGATTCGCTGCTGGCCGAACTGGGGATCGCCGGTCACTTGATCGAAGTGGACCCTTCCGACTCTCCCGTGCAGATCGGTGTGAAAGTACCACGCGATTTACCCCTCATCTCGGTGAATGTCCATCTGACACGCGCCGTCGAGCAGCTTGGTGGCATCATCTTTGAGGGACGCGAGACCGCCGATGGCCGCGTTCACCTGCAGTGCGGTTTCGATTCGATGCGAACCACGCAGTTCACGCTTCGACGACTCCGCACCACAGCACGCCGAACGGGTGTCCTTGGACTCATCGTGCGTGATGTGGCCGTTCCTGAGCAGGATGAGGAGGGTGTGTGGGGGGTGCCGCAACGTTTGACATTGATGCTGGATCGCCCCGCTGGGGGGCTGTCGACTGAGAGTTGGACGCGAATGCGGCAATGGGCCCTGGACGGCGACCACGAGCTGATCGGTCCCGAGATCGGTGACCCGGAGACCCAACAACGACTACAATCGCTTCTTGAACAGGATCCCGTCGTGCTCGATACCGAGCAGCAACCGTCGGCCATCGAACGACGACTATGGGCCTTGGCGGATCGAGCCGCCGACGACGGACACGCCATTGGCGTGCTGCGCGATCACCCGGCTGCGCATGCGGCCCTGGAGGCCGTCTTACCAAGGCTTGAGATGCGCGGCTACCGTTTCGTTGCTGCTGCCTCGCTATTGCCCTAGTGGTGTCCATGACCCCAGCGGATGACACTGCGCCCTTCCAATTTGATCTGATTGCGGAAGACCCCACGGGGGCTCGGGCCGGTGTGTTGCACACCCCCCATGGGCCGATACAAACCCCCGTCTTCATGCCCGTCGGCACGCAGGCGACGGTCAAGACCCTGACGCAACAGGATCTGCTCGACCTGGATGCGCGCATCATTCTTGGCAACGCCTACCACCTCTATCTGCGCCCGGGCCACGAACGCATCGCAGGCCTTGGTGGTCTCCACGGGTTTATGGGATGGCCGAGAGCGATTCTGACCGACTCGGGCGGTTTCCAGGTCTTCAGTCTGGAAGAATTGCGCAAGATCACTGAAGAGGGCGTGCACTTTCGCAGTCATCTGGACGGATCGAAACACCTGTTTACGCCGGAATCGGTGATGGAGGTCGAGACGGCCCTCGGGGCAGACATCATCATGGCCTTTGATGAATGCACACCCTATCCGGCGACGGAGGACTATGCGCGCCAGTCGATGGAACGAACCCAGCGGTGGATGGACCGTTGCTGGAGTCAGCATCAGACCCTGGCGACGCACCGTGCCAATGCCGGACGTCCTCCTCAGGCGCTGTTTGGCATCGTTCAGGGGTCTGTGTATTCGGAGTTACGGAAGCTCAGTGCCCGTCAACTCACCGAATTCGATCTTTCCGGTTACGCCCTCGGTGGCCTCGGAGTCGGTGAGCCACGCGACGAGATGCTGGGCATGGTAGACGTGTCGCTGCCGCATCTGCCGCGTCTCAAGCCTCGCTATATGATGGGTGTGGGATTGCCGCAGGACCTGGTCGATTGCGTCGAACGCGGGGTGGACATGTTCGATTGTGTCATTCCCACCCGCAACGCCCGCAACAGCACGCTGTTCACCTCCACGGGCCGTGTTCGCATGCGCAACGCCGCCCACGCAGATGACGATGGACCTGTCGATGAACGGTGCAGCTGCCCCACGTGCCAGATGCATCATCGCGCCTATCTGCGTCATCTGTTTCAGACCGATGAGATACTCGGGCTGAGGTTGGCGACGTACCACAATGTTCACTTTTACCTGACTCTGATGCGTCAGATGCGCAGTGCGATTATCGATGGAACCTTCGCCGATTGGTGCCGACAGTTCCGTTCGACTTACCAGGGGGACTGACTCTTCGTACTTTCCCCCCACTCACATGCGCCACGTGCGCCAGGAATCCCCTGAAAAAAGGACCGATTGATCGTGCTGCTCTTCTTCGTTGAGCCCGCCTACGCCATGGGTGGCGCTGCCGAGGGGCAGGCTTCGGGCAGTCCCATCGCCCAGCTGTTGCCCTTCGTGCTGATGTTCGTCGTACTCTGGTTGCTGATCTTGAGACCTCAGATCAAGAAGCAGAAGGCACAGCAAAAGATGGTGGACGAACTCAAGAAGGGGGACAAGATCGTCACCAGCGGCGGCATCCACGGCGTGATCACGAACCTCAAAGATGACGTGATCAATGTGAAGGTCGCTGAGAACCTGAAGATCGATGTCTCTCGTGCCGCCGTATCGCGTGTCAAAGACGGTACCGACGACTAATCTGCGTCGTTGACGCCCAGTTCGGGTCTCACTCCCCATGAAGCTCGCGTTTATGGGTACGCCGCATTTTGCCGTACCTACCCTCGACGCCCTGATCACCAGCGAGCATGAGCTCGCCCTGGTCGTGACCAATCCGGATCGGCCCGCCGGACGCGGACGCAAGTTACGCCCGCCACCGGTGAAAGTGGCCGCTCAGGCTGCGGGGCTTCCCCTTCTGCAGCCCGACGGGGTCGACGATCCAGCGCTGGTCGAGACGCTGCGGAGCATCGAGCCAGACGCCTTCGTCGTGGTGGCCTTCTCCATTCTACCTGCCTCTCTGCTGGCGATCCCTCGCTTGGGATCGATCAACCTGCATCCAAGCCTTCTGCCTGCCTACCGGGGTGCGGCACCCATCGTCTGGGCTCTGTTCGGTGGAGAACGCCAGACGGGGATCACGACATTCCTGCTCAACGAGCGAGTCGATGGCGGTGACATCCTCCTGCAGGAGACCGTCGACATCGACGACGACGAAACCGCAGGAGAGCTCGAACAGCGATTGTCGATTCTGGGTGCGCAGACCGTCGTGCGCACGTGCGATGGCCTGGAGGCAGGTACGCTCACGCCGTCTCCCCAACCGCGCCGCAGCCCCAGCCGGGCACCGAAGCTGAGTAAAGCCGATGGGCGATTGGACTGGGCCCAGTCGACGCTGTTTGTGAGAAACCGAATTCGAGGTGCCAATCCGATGCCGGGTGCATTTACCGAATGGGACGGACGAATCCTCAAGATCCATCGGGCCCAAGTNGGCGAAGGTCAGGGAAGGCCCGGGGAGGTCATCGCCGTTGAGCAGGGCATCACCGTGGCTACTGCCGATGGGGCTCTCCGCCTGAGAGAGGTCCAGCCCGAAGGCCGAGGACGCATGCCTGCAGAAGACTTTGTGCGGGGTTATGAGATTGTGCCCGGGATCCGATTGGGGGGTGACGACTCCGCATGAGGTCTGCGTGGTTCGTCGACGCTTCCATGACGACNGCCGTGACCCTCAGTCTGGCGTACACACTCGCCACTGTGTCTCCGTCGACGGCCCGGGTGGCCACGTCAACGGGTGTGGATACGTTGTCGCCAGGGTCAGCGGTGTCAGAATCGACCGTATCAGAGTCGACCACGCCCGATTCGATGATGCCATCGATGGTGCCGGCGTCAGTAGTGGCTGGAACCACGGCAACACGAGCCGACACGTTGATTCCCCGAAGCGTATTGTGCCGATCTGCCCTGGTGCCCGGCTGGGGACAATGGCGCAGTGGACATCGAGTGAAAGCCATCCTGTTCGCCGGCGCGGCGACGGGTTGGTTGTCGGCGATCGCGGTCGAACACGGCCGGATTGGCGACGCGCCGACTCCGCGTTTGCATCAGGATCGTGTGGGCCGACGCAATACGAAGGTGCTGTGGTATGTGATCACGGCCACCGCCGCCGCCATCGACGCCTATGTGGATGTCCATCTCGATGACTTCGATGTGGACGAAGGTTTTGCCGTACAGAGTTTCGACCTGCAGTGGAGTCCATCACGACAGACTGCGCGTGGTTTGAGTGCGGCGGTTCATCTCCGCTTCTAGGTCGAAACAAAGCCAGTCAGGAGAGACATCGATGCTCGACGTTGAACAGCTGGAGCGGTTTGGTGAAGAGGGATATCTCGTNTTCGAGCGGTTGGTCGAAGGCGATGAATTGTCGCACTTCGTGGCCATTTTCGATGAGTTGGTCGCTCATGGCACGTCGCTGACCGAACCAGCACCTCACTACTCCCTCGAACTGAGCGATAAGGGAGATATGATTCCGCATCGTCTTCACAAAGTGCAGGGTGTGTGTGTCGCCGAACCGAGACTCAAGGCCCTCGCCTCGCATCCACTGATCACCGAACGGGCGGCACAACTGCTGCAGTCGGAAGAACTCGATGTGTTCGGTACGAAGTTTTTTCCGAAACTGGCTGGTGGCGGTACGTCCACCCACTGGCATCAGGACAACTTTTACTTTGGCACCGAGTCACCACAGGTGCTGTCGTGTGGGATCTATCTACAGGATGCAGATCTGGCCAATGGGTGTCTTCGAGTCGTGCCCGGATCGCACCATACGGGCACCATCGTTGAGCACGAGCATNCGCCAGGCATGCACGGATCCTGGACACAGGTAGAGGAAAGCCGCGCCGTGGATCTGGAGACACCGGCAGGCACGGTGGTGTTGTTCTCGGCCAATCTTCTCCACGGCACAAGCGACAACCATTCGGACCGGAGTCGGTATTCGACGGCCTGGCATTATATCCCCACCGATCTGGACCTGAAACAGTTCCCTCGCGACACGTATGAAGATCGTTTCGCCGTGCGACCGGTGTGACGGTGTGAACGGGCTGGTTGGTTGCCCGTCACTGCGCCGCTGTCGATCTTCAGCGTCTGGCCTCCTCTCGAAAAGGACATCTCCAGTGTACAGACCTGTTGCCCTCGCCTTGTTGTTGTTTCTGTGTGCTTGTTCTTCGGGTAACTCTGATGTACCCCTTCCGCAAGCTGGTGTTTCAGGACCTGGTGACGGTGAGTTGCTGCAGGCGGTGTCGCTGGATGGTCGCTACATCGATTCGATCCGCATTGCTTCTGAGGGTTGGGAGAGTCGTGCTCCNGGTCAGGAGGTGACGATCACGTTCGAAGCGGTGGGCATGGCGCAGGTTCGACAGTTCGAAATCGTCGTCAAAGCCTCACCGACGTCAGCCTTCGCGCTCGACGGTGCCGTCTTTCGCCCGCAGGCCCCTTTCATTACACCCTTCGCCTCCGGCATCGAGCAGGGTGACGATGGTAGTCTGCGCCTGGGCGGTGCGAGCCTTGCCAGCGCCGTCACGGGCGATCAGACCCTGGGTACGCTCACAGTTTCGACGTCGTCGCAGTTGGGCAACTTCACCGATGCCATTCTGCGCGTGACGCTGATCTCGATCGGGCCGTCGTCACAGGATCGTGAGCGATATGAAGGCGAAGAACTGCGGTTTGGCGTGACCGTCAACTAGGAACGAAAGACTCTCGATTTATTGACCATTTTGGGGAGAGGGCATAGTTTTNTNTGCCTCNTGGGGCCGTAGCTCAGTTGGGAGAGCGCCTGAATGGCATTCAGGAGGTCAGGGGTTCGATCCCCCTCGGCTCCACCATGATGNTNNGAAGCGCAACTGCCTG
>PATE01000011.1:56404-56540 GCA_002712305.1 Gemmatimonadota bacterium
CGGCGGTTGCGTTTTCTCGTTCTGCGCCTACAGCCAGCACGCGACTACCAGGCGTGCCCCGATGGCGAACCAGAAATCCAGAACCCTCGTGACCGACGTCAGCGGCAGAAGTGCATCAAGGAGCAGGACATCGTTT
>PATE01000012.1 GCA_002712305.1 Gemmatimonadota bacterium
CTGTTTAGTACCTCCTTGCTACCGATAGTGTACGTAATCGGCCAGTTTATACAAACTGAATAGCCCAAGTAATCACTACTGGCCACACGTTGTGACAAGAATTGGTTTGACATCATTTCGGTGGTGTCTATATTCTCCCACCCGTCCAGGACAAACCACGATGCCGCATCTACCGACTCGTGCCAGCGAGCGTTGGATGCCCGGTCTGTAGGACCGGCCCCAGGCATCAACGTCTGCGCCTCCAGCGCCGACGCAGGTTGGTCTGACGACGATACAGTCCGTCGACGGTCCCCATTGCGGGGGCGGCGGACCCGGGACCACGATCCAGGACATGGCCGACGACGACGTGTCGATGCCGCAGACCGATATCCCGGCTTCCCCAGGCGAGTACGGAGCGACGATGAAGTATCCCTCAGCATTTCCCAAACCTCAGGGTCTCTATCACCCGCGTCACGAACGTGACGCCTGCGGAATTGGTTTCGTTGCCCACATCAAGGGACAACGGTCGCATGGAATCGTGCGTGATGCTCTTGAGGTACTGGTTTGTCTCGATCATCGCGGCGCTCGCGGCGCCGAACCCAATACCGGTGATGGCGCCGGCATCCTGATTCAGATTCCCGATAGGTTCTTGCGGGAGGAGATGGCCCAGCAGGGCGTGAATCTACCCCCCGCTGGCGAATACGGCGTGGGCATGGTTTTTCTCCCACGACCCCATGAACTACATCGTCACTTCTGCGAAAGTGCCTTAGAATCCATCGTGCGTGAGGAAGGGTTGAAGGTGTTGGGGTGGCGAGATGTGCCCACCGACAACAGCAGTCTGGGAAGCTGGGCACAGTCACACGAACCTTTCATGCGGCAGGTTTTCATCGCCCGAGGCGACGAGATTGCCGATACGATGAGCTTCGAGCGCAAGCTCTATGTGATCGGCAAGCAGGCAGCTCACCTGATCCGTCACAGTGAAGAAGAGGAAGGAGACGCCTTTTATCTGGCGAGCCTCTCGTGTCGTACGATCTGCTACAAGGGCATGCTCGCCCCCGAACAGGTGGAGGCGTATTTCCCCGAACTCACCGATGAGCGTGTGGACGCCTCCATCGCTCTGGTGCACTCGCGATTTAGCACAAACACGTTCCCAAGTTGGGAACGCGCTCATCCGTATCGCTACATGATCCACAATGGCGAGATCAACACGCTGCGTGGAAATGTGAACTGGATGAAGGTGCGTGAGGCCCTGCTGGAATCCGACCTGTTCGGCGACGATCTGAAGAAGCTGTTGCCCATCATCGAGGAGGACGGATCCGATTCAGCGGTCTTCGACAACTGTCTCGAGTTTCTCCATCTCGGCGGACGCACGCTGCCCCACGCGCTGATGATGATGATCCCCGAGCCCTGGGAGCATCATGAGTCCATGGACGGGGCGCGTCGTGCCTTCTACGAGTTCCATGGTTGTTTGATGGAACCCTGGGACGGTCCCGCCTCTATCGCGTTTACCGACGGTACGATGGTGGGTGCCACCCTCGATCGGAATGGACTGCGCCCTTCCCGCTACTACGTCACCAAGGATGACCGGGTCATCATGGGGTCGGAGGTCGGCGTGCTGGAGGTCGACGCGGACAATGTTCTGCACAAAGGGCGGTTGCAGCCGGGGCGCATGTTCCTGGTGGATACCGAAGCAGGGCGCATCATCGCCGACGAAGAGTTAAAGGCGCAGGTGGCGGCTGAGTATCCCTACCAACAGTGGTTGGACGAGCAACTGGTGGATCTGCACAAGTTGGCGGCTGCCGATCACCAGCCGGTCACTCGTTCCCACGAAGAGCTTCTGCAGCGGCAACAGGCCTTCGGTTTCACCTTTGAAGACCTGCGTGTCCACCTGCGACCGATGGCCAACGATGCGCTGTGGCCCATCGGATCGATGGGCAACGACGCACCCCTGGCAGTGCTCTCCGACCGACCGCAGTTGCTCTACAATTATTTCAAGCAACTCTTCGCGCAGGTCACCAATCCGCCCATCGACCCTATTCGTGAAGAATTGGTGACGGCCACGGAGACCACGTTGGGCCCCGAACACAATCTGCTGCAGCCGGATGCTTCGGCATGCCAACAGATTCGATTGGAATCTCCGGTGCTGACAGACGCGCAGATGGCGCAACTGAGGTCACTGGACGTCCCCGGTTTCCAGGTTGCTGTCCTGCCCATGTTGTTTGATGTGGACCGAGCCGGTGGTCTGCGCGACGGGCTGGATGCGCTGTTCGCGGCAGCCGATCAGGCGATCGATGGGGGCGCGAACATTCTGATCCTCTCCGACCGAGACCTCGATGATCAGCGGGCGCCCATTCCAGCCCTGCTGGCTACGGCCGGCCTGCACCATCACTTGATCCGCAATGGCCGCCGTGGTAGAGCAGGCTTCGTGCTCGAGTCAGGCGAGCCGAGGGAAGTTCATCACTTCTGCCTGCTGATTGGCTANGGCATCAGTGCGATCAACCCATACATGGTCTACGAGTCTCTCGGTGATATGATCACGGAGCGCATGCTCACCGATATCGACCTGGACACGGCGATCTCCAACTACAACAAGGCCGTGATCAAGGGCGTGGTGAAGGTGATGTCGAAAATGGGCATCTCCACCTTCAACTCCTATCGCGGCGCACAGATTTTCGAAGCCATCGGCATCCAGCAGCAGGTTATCGACGAGTTCTTCACCTGGACCGATTCGCGGGTGGAGGGCATCGATCTGGAGGTGATCGGCGAAGAAGCCCGACGACGTCATCGTGTGGCCTTTCCGTCGATCAAGACCGACGGTCGCACACTGGATACGGGTGGCGAGTATCAGTGGCGNCNCGAAGGCGAGCATCATCTGTTCAATCCCAAGACGGTGCACCTACTACAGAAGGCGGTGCGTACAGAAGACGAAGAGGCTTATCGCGAGTATGCCGAGCTGATCAACGATCAGNCGGAGAAAATGGCGACCCTGCGAGGTCTGCTCGAGTTCGCTGAGGACGAAAGTCTGAGCATCCCTCTGGAAGAGGTGGAGTCCGTCGAGGCCATCACCCGACGATTCAAGAGTGGCGCCATGTCCTACGGGTCGATCTCGAAAGAAGCACACGAGACGCTGGCCATCGCCATGAATCGTCTCGGGGGTCGATCAAACACGGGTGAGGGTGGCGAAGACCCGGCGCGATATACGCTCGAGCCCAATGGCGATTCCAAGAACAGCGCCATCAAACAGGTGGCGTCGGGNCGGTTCGGCGTGACGAGCAACTATCTGGTGCACGCCAAGGAACTCCAGATCAAGATGGCCCAGGGTGCCAANCCCGGTGAAGGTGGTGAGTTGCCGGGAAGCAAGGTGTATCCCTGGATCGCCGACGTCCGCCAGTCGACCCCTGGCGTGGGATTGATCTCGCCGCCTCCGCATCACGACATCTACTCCATCGAGGANCTAGCCGAACTCGTGCACGATTTGAAGAATTCAAATCGAGATGCACGCATCAACGTCAAACTCGTTTCGGAAGTCGGTGTTGGCACCGTGGCTGCCGGTGTCGCCAAGGGGAAAGCCGATGTTGTGCTCATCTCCGGACACGATGGCGGAACCGGTGCGTCACCACAGACCAGCATCAAACACGCCGGTCTGCCGTGGGAGTTGGGATTGGCAGATACACACCAGACGCTGGTACTCAATCATCTGCGTGATCGCATCGTCGTGGAAACCGACGGCCAGTTGAAGACCGGCAAGGATGTGGCCATCGCTGCCCTGCTCGGGGCCGAGGAATTCGGTTTTGCCACCACAGCGCTGGTGGCGTTGGGCTGNATCATGATGCGCGTGTGNCACCTCGATACTTGTCCGGTCGGTGTGGCCACACAGAATCCGGAGNTGCGCAAGAAGTTCATGGGTGGGCCGGAACACGTGGTCAACTTTCTACGCTTCATCGCCGAAGATCTGCGTCAGATCATGGCCCGCCTCGGATTCCGTACGATCAATGAGATGGTAGGACGTGCCGATCGACTGCGGCAACGNGANACGGATCACTGGAAGGCGAAGGGTCTCGATCTGTCAAAGATCCTCTATGTTCCCGAGGTGGAGGGCGACGTGGGTCGCTATTGCTCAACGGGTCAGGACCATGGGATCGAGAAATCCCTCGATGTTCAACATCTGTTGGCCATGTGTGAACCAGCGATCGAACGTGGTGAGCAGGTGCGTGGTGAACTGCCCGTGGTTAACACCCATCGTGTAGTCGGCACGGTCACTGGTGGCGAGATCACGAAACGGCACGGCCCCGATGGTCTGCCCGAAGACACGGTGCGTGTGAAGTTTACCGGCTCGGCGGGTCAATCCTTCGGTGCTTTTTTGCCACCGGGCATGACGCTCGAACTGGCGGGCGATGCGAACGACTACTTCGGCAAGGGACTGTCCGGCGGAAAGCTCATCCTCTATCCGCCAGCCGGGTCGAGCTTTGCGCCGCGTGACGAAATCATCGTGGGCAATGTCGCCTTATACGGTGCCACTCGCGGCCAGGCATACATCTGCGGGATGGCAGGTGAACGTTTCTGCGTGCGCAACTCGGGCGTAGAAGCCGTGGTCGAGTCGGTCGGTGATCACGGCTGCGAATACATGACAGGTGGACGTGTGGTCGTGTTGGGTCCCACGGGCCGAAACTTCGCCGCGGGCATGTCGGGGGGCATCGCCTATGTCTACGACGAAGCAGGTGAATTCGCCGGCCACTGCAACACAGAGATGGTGGATCTGTTGCCCCTCAAGGACGGGGACGATGTCAACGAGGTTCGCCAATTGATCGATCGACACGTGCAATACACCGACTCTGCACTGGGACGAGAGATCCTCGAAGATTGGGCGCAGAGGGCCCAACGTTTCGTCAAGGTGTATCCGCGAGACTATCGACGGGTACTGGAGTCGCTGGAGCGCGCTCAGCAATCGGGTCTGACAGGCGACGAGGCGGTCATGGAAGCGTTTATGGAGAATGTCGCCAATGGGTAAACCCACCGGTTTTCTGGAGTTCGACAGGCAACTACCGGCCGATCGCGATCCGCAAGAGCGGGTGAAGGACTACGACGAGTTTCACCTTCATCTGGATGAAACGACGTTGCAGGACCAGGGAGCCCGCTGTATGGACTGTGGGATTCCCTTCTGTCACACGGGTCAGACACTGCCGACCAATTCACCCTTCGCATCCGGCTGCCCCATCAACAATCTGATCCCAGAGTGGAACGATCTGGTGTATCGCGGGTTGTGGCGGGAGGCGCTCGAGCGGCTGCACAAGACGAACAACTTCCCTGAGTTCACCGGTCGTGTGTGTCCCGCTCCGTGCGAGGGATCGTGCGTATTGGGCATGACAGAACCGGCGGTGACGATCAAGAACATCGAGGTGTCGATCGTCGACCGCGGATGGGATGAGGGTTGGATCACACCGCAACCGCCGGGCAAACGAACGGGCAAGACTGTGGCCGTCGTCGGCTCAGGTCCGGCTGGTCTCAGTGCGGCGGCGCAGTTGAACAAAGCCGGACACCGGGTCACCGTCTACGAACGGTCCGATCGCATCGGTGGGTTGCTGATGTATGGCATTCCCAACATGAAGCTCGACAAGTCGCTGGTTCAGAGACGTGTCGATCTGATGGAGGCGGAGGGGGTCAGCTTCGTCACCAACACCGAGGTCGGCACCGACATCGAGTCACAGAAGCTGATCGACGACCATGATGCGGTCGTGCTGTGTATCGGCGCTCTCAAGCCGCGTGATCTGCCCGTGCCCGGGCGTGAATTCAACGGTGTCCATCAGGCGCTCGACTTCCTGCACGCGAACACCAAATCGTTGCTGGACTCCCAACTGGCCAATGGCGACTACATCACGGCCAAGGATAAGAACGTGATCGTGTTGGGGGGCGGAGATACGGGGACTGATTGTGTGGCCACGTCACTACGCCACGGTTGCACGAGTCTGTTCCAGTTCGATATCATTCCTGAACCCCCCAACGATCGAACGTCCGGCAATCCCTGGCCCGAGTGGCCGAAGGTCTACAAGCTCGATTATGGCCAGGAAGAAGCGGCGGCCCTATTCGGCGACGACCCGCGCAAATACCTCATCAGCACCATGCGTTTCTTAGATGATGGCGCAGGCAATCTCAAGGGACTTGTCACCCAGGAAGTAGAATGGGTGAAAGCTGACGATGGGCGCCCCTTCCGCGAAGTGCCGGGCACGGAGAAGGAGTGGCCCGCTGGACTGGTACTTCTGTCGATGGGCTGGCTCGGACCGCAGGATACGATTCCGGAGCAACTGGATCTGGAACGCGACCCCCGTTCGAATGTGAAGGCGGGAGAGAACGACTACGCCACCAGCATTCCCGGTGTCTTTGCGGCCGGTGATGTGCGACGTGGCATGAGTCTGGTGGTGTGGGCTTTCAAGGAGGGTCGTGGTGTCGCGCGGGAGGTGGATCGATTCCTCATGGGGGCGACTCACCTGCCTTAAGAACGACTTGAGCACCACAACACGCACTTCCCACATGCCCCCCGGGTCGTTGAAACCTGGGGGTTTTTTGTCTCCAACCGACAAGGGGCCGGAACTGAACACAGTTTACCACGTCTTCAGTGTGGGGGTTGACACTATCCAGCTAATCCGGTTAACAACGTTCACATGGATCAACGCGACATTCTGACAAGGGCCTGTGAGTTGTATGTGACCGGTGGGTCCGAGGCGGTCTCCATGCGCCGTCTGGCCAGTGACCTCGGCGTCACCGCCCCCGCTCTCTACCGGCACTACGACTCCAAAGAGCAACTCCTGCTCGATGTAGTCATGGAGGCCTTCAATCTGTTTTCCTCCTACCTCACAAAGGCCCTCACAGGGCAGACGCCCGCTGAGCGTCTGTATCTGGCAGGACGAGGACACCTTGATTTCGCGCTGCAGCATCCCATGCTCTACGAGATGCTGTTCATCTCCGCCCATGCGCTCGGTGTCGAAGACTACCCAGAGCAACTCACGGCGCGGTTGGCCAGTTTGTCCCAATTTTACGATGACCGAGTTCGTGAATGCATGGAGGCCGGATTGCTCCAGACCAGTGATCCCCATGAGGTCTCCCTGACCCTGTGGGGTCATGCCCACGGCATGGTCTCCATCTTCTTGAGAGGTTGCCACCCCATGGACGAGGCGCAATTCCGAGCCGCCTACTGGGCCTCCTGCCGGCGCGTCATGCTCGGCATCGCCACAGATGCCTATCCAGAGGCCATGACCGAGGCTATTGAACATGCCACCGCTGAGGTCGCACACACCGAGGTGCCCTCATGAGGCACGCCACCCTCGTCGTCCTCATTTTCTGCAGCACCGTGGGACTGCTGGCGCAAGATCGGCACGTCGATCCGGCGCGAGAACTGATTCTCGATGTAGATGACGCGGTTCGTCTTGCGTTGGAGAACAGTCGTGATCTGCGAGATGCGCAGCTGGCGAAGGAAGAAGCAGACGAGCAGGTCGCTGAGGTCTGGGGCCGTGTCTTTCCGCAGGTCGAATTCAACGCCAGTTACGTCCGCAACATTTCTCCCGCCGTCTCCTTCGTACCTGCGCGGGTCTTTGATCCCGCCGCCGCCGCGGATGAGTTCATCTCCCTTCAGTTCGGCGCCGACAACTCATGGCAGAGCTCATTAAGCGTAGAGCAGCCTCTCTTTGATCCGGCCCTGCTCGTCGGCCTGGGCGCCGCCCAACGTTTCCAGCTGATGCAGCGGGAGTTCGTGCGTGGGAGAGCCCAGCAGGTGGCGGTTCGTGTGCGACTCATCTGTTACGACCTGCTGCTGCGAGCCGAAGAGGTCCGGTTGACGCAGCGTTCGCTTGAGCGGGTTGGACAAGCCCTCGCAGAGACTGAAGCCCGACATCGTGCCGGCATGGCGACTTCGTATGATGTCTTGCGTCTGAAAGTGGAATTGGCCAACCTCGAGCCGAATCTCCTGCGGGCCGCCAACGACATGGCCGCCGCACGTCGACAACTGGCCGTCGAATTGGCCATCGACAATCCGCAACGCCTTCGACTAGAGCCATCGATCTCTCTAAGTGACACAACGCGCCCTGCGCTGACGACACCGATCAGCGAGGACACCACGCTCGCTCTGGTTGCCTTCGCCCGGCAGAACCGATCCGACCTACAACAGTTGCAGGATCTGATCGACCTGCGCGAGACGGAGGTTCGACTGGGCAAGGTCGAGTATCTGCCCACCGTATCGCTTTTCGGTAGCTGGGATGTTCAGGCGCAGCAGAATGGCAGCCCCGACTTCTTCGGCAACGACCGTTCCCGTGCAACCAGTAAACTGGCTGGTGTTCGCATCAATCTGCCCCTGTTCACGGGTCTCCAACGAGATGCGCGTGTCGATCAGCGTTCTGCGGTGTTGCGCCAGGCGCAGACCCAGGCACAGCTGATGCAGGATCAGGCGGCGGCCGAAATCCGCGATCTGATCGCACGACGGACCGAAAATGCCGCTCGTGTTGTGGCGCAACGGTTGGCCGTCAGCCAGGCTGATCTCGGATTTCATATCACCATCGCCCGATATCGCAAGGGTGTCGGTTCCCAACTGGAGATGACGGACGCGGAAGTTGCCTTGCGACAGAGCGAATTCAATCACGCCCAGGCGGCTCATGACCTGTTGGCGACACAGACCCAGCTCGAGCTGGCGCTCGGACAAGTGACCCCCGTCGATGACGGGATGGAGTAATAACGATGCCGCGATCCCTGTCTCTACCCTGGTCTCGACGTTGGTTGGTCGCGGCCCTGGCTCTGTGTACGACGAGCCTCACCGCCTGTGGCGAAGAAGCGGACGCCGTCGATGCAGACGCACCGGCCCAGGACGCGCGACGGATCATCAACGTCGGCATCGAGCGCTTGCAGCCGCGATCTTTTACCGACGTGATCCGTCTCACGGGCACGGTCGTGGCCGACCGATCCGTCGTGGTCGCCACCGAAGAGGGTGGCACCATCTCCCGCGTCGTGGTCGACAAGGGACAGTCGGTGCGTGCAGGGGACATCCTCGCCGAAATCGACGATGAAATGCTCCGCGCCCAACGGGATGAGTCGCAGGCTCAGATGTCGCTGACCCAGCAGTTGTGGGACCGCACGAGACGTCTGTACGAAGAAGACGGCATCGGTACGGAAAATGAGTATCTGCAGGCCCGGTACAACGCCGAGCAGGCCAAAGCCCGACTCGCCCTGGCCGAGGCGCGCCTGGGCCACACCAAGATCAGAGTTCCCTTCGACGGTGTCCTCGACGCGCGTCATGTAGAGGTCGGCTCGGTGGTGGGTCCGGGGACGGCGATTGCCACTGTCGTAGATCTGTCGCCGCTCAAAGTGGCCGCCGGTGTCCCCGAGCGGTATGCCGCCGACGTGCGCAAGGGTGCACGAGCGGTGGTCGTCTTCGACGCACTCGGTGATACGAGTAGCGCTCTCGTCGAATTCGTCGGTGCGTCCGTTCATCCGTCCAATCGGACGTTCCCCGTCGAGCTGGCGCTCGACGAATCCGACCACGTGATCAAGCCAGAGATGGTGGCCGATGTGGTCCTCGAGCGTCGCTTTCTGCAAAGTGCGGTGATCGTGCCCCGTCAGTCGCTGGTTCGAACCGAGGGCGGATTCAGCGCCTTTGTGGCCATCGACATCCGTGGCGATGAGGCGATGGCCGAAATACGTCCACTCACGCTGGGTGCTTCGGCGCAAGACGAGGTGGTCGTCATCAAAGGCCTGCGTGTCGATGACCGTCTCGTCGTTTTGGGTCAGACCCAGATTGCTCAGGGTGACCGTCTGAGAATTGTGAGCGAGCGATGAGTGAATCCGCCGATATGTCGAGCAACGGCGACGGGCTCGGTGGCTCAACGAGCAAGATCGCCAGCTACAAGGAGTTGAGCATCACGTCGTGGGCCGTCAATCATGACACGGCTGTGCTCATCCTCTTCTTCATCGTGATGCTGTCGGGAACCCTCGCCTATCGTAGCATTCCGAAGGAATCGTTCCCCGAGATCGAAATCCCGATGATCGCGGTGAACACCATCTATCCGGGTGTTTCACCCAGTGACATCGAGTCCCTCGTGACCCGCGTCCTGGAGCAGGAGCTCAACACAGTACCGGACCTGGAGCAACTCACGTCGACCTCCATCGAGGGGTATTCGAGCATCGTCGCCGAGTTTTCAACGTCGGTGGATATGGAAGACGCCTTGGAGCGGGTCCGCGAGAAAGTGGACCTCGCCAAACCCGAACTGCCCGCCGACGCGGAAGAACCGGCCATCTACGAGTTCGACTTCCAGGAAGTGCCCATCATGCAGGTCAACCTGTCGGGTGAGTACGGACTGGTCCGACTCAAGGAGCTGGGTGAAGAGCTGGAAGACCGCCTCGAACAGATTCCCACCGTCCTGCGCGTCGACCTGCGAGGTGGACGGGAGCGCGAGGTCAAGGTCGATGTCTCCCTGCCCCGGCTGCAGTACTACGGGTTGTCTCTGGATGACATCGTCGACGCGATCCGCGACGAGAACGTCAATATCCCTGGCGGATCGATCGATGTGGGTCAATCGAAGTTTCTCGTGCGTGTCGATGGCGAGATCGATGATCCTCTATCGATTCGCGATTTCGTGGTTCTGACCCGGCAGGGCAAACCGATCTACGTCCGCGACGTGGCGACCGTTGATTTCGGTTTTGCGGAACTGGAGAGTTTTGCTCGTCTCGATCAGCGCTCCGTCGTGACCCTCGACGTGGTCAAGCGCTCCGGCGAAAACATCATCGAGACGGCGGAGGCGGTGAGGTTGGCCATCGACGAGATGGAACCTCTGTATCCGCCCACGACGGTGGTGAAGATCACGTCGGATATGTCCAAGGACATTCGCATGATGGTGAGCAGTCTGGAGAACAACATCGTTTCCGGCCTGATTCTCATCGTTGCTGTGTTGTTGTTCTTCCTGGGTCTGCGCACATCCTTTTTCGTTGGCATCGCCATTCCGACGTCAATGTTGTTGTCCTTCCTCGTGCTGGGCGTGCTCGGTGTGACGATGAACATGGTCGTCCTGTTCTCACTGATTCTGGCCTTGGGCATGTTGGTGGACAACGCCATCGTCGTCGTAGAGAATACCTATCGCTACGTCGAGGAGGGGTGGGATCGCGCCACGGCGGCGCGTAAGGCCACCGGAGAAGTCGCCGTCCCCGTGATCGCCGCAACGGCGACGACGTTGGCCGCCTTCGGTCCCATGCTCTTCTGGCCGGGGATCGTAGGCGAGTTCATGGGGTATCTGCCGCTGACCCTCATCGTGACCCTGTCGAGTTCTCTCTTTGTGGCATTAGTCATCGTTCCCGTGTTGTGTGCACGCTATCTGCGTCTCGAAGGAGAACAGGCGGCACCGATGCCACGGCGGGGCAAGATCGTTCTGCTCGTCGTGTCTGCTCTGGTGATCCTGCCCATGGCTAGTTCGAATCCACTGACCCTTGCTCTTCTGGCAGCGACAGGACTCATTCTCTACATCCTCCATCACTTCGCCTTGGGCCCCGTTGCGGCTCGCTTTCAGCGGCAGATGCTTCCGTGGATCACCGACCGCTACGAGGTGATCCTCGAGTGGGCCCTGCACCATCGACTCACCACCCTGGGGGCAAACTTTGCCATTCTCGTTCTGACGATCATGGCCTTCGGCCATTTCAATCACGGCATCGAGTTTTTCCCCGAAGACATTCCGCCTCGCCAGGCCTGGGTCGATGTGGAGACACCCGTCGGTACGCGGGTTGAGTACACCGATCAGATCGTACGGGAGTTGGAGGAGCAAACCCTCGGAATCGAGGGGTACGACGACGCGGAATCGTCGGTGGCCACCGTCGGTGGTGGCGGCGGCAACATGCTGATGGGTGGTGCATCCGGTCCAAACCGCGGTCGCGTGATGATCAGCTTCATCGATTACAAAGATCGCGTCTTTGACAGCTCCGAGACTCTGGCGCGTATGCAGGAAGTGATCGGTCGGCAGGTGGCGGGTGCGGAAATCTCCGTCGACAAACCCCAGGAGGGTCCACCCTCCGGCCCCCCTGTGAATGTCGAGATCTCCGGCGAAGATCCGGAGGTGCTCAAAGACCTCTCAGATCGAGTGCTTCAGATCCTGCGCAACGCATCCGTCCACGCCCAACTCACCGGATTGGAGAGTGACCTGGACGAAGCGCGGCCGGAGTTGTCGGTGTTTGTCGATCGCGAGAAGGCCGCCATCTACGGCTTGTCCACCACGAAGGTCGCCGGAATGGTGCGCACCGCCCTACAGGGTACCGAGGCAACACAGTACCGCACTGGCAACGATGAGTACGATGTCATCGTGCGCCTCGCAGAGCCCTGGCGTCAGGATCTTGAATCATTGCGCGACTTGACGATCAACAACGAATCCGGTGATCAGATTCCCCTGATCTCCGTGGCCGACTGGCGTGTCGGAGAGGGTCTCGGCTCGATTCGCCGCAAAGACATGGATCGCGCTGCCACGATCAGTTCCGAGGTCAAGGCGGGGATCAACACCAATGCTGCTCTGGGCGATGTAAAGGAGACGCTGGCAAGCTTCGTGAGCAATGAATTGCCACCGGGATACACCGTCCGCTACACGGGGCAGTCTGAGGATCAGGCCGAGGCCGAAGGATTCCTGACCAACGCGTTCCTGGCTGCCCTGGCTTTCATCGCCTTCATTCTGGTGACGCAATTCAACTCTGTCATCAAACCGGTCATCATTCTGACGTCCGTCATTCTGTCGATCGCGGGTGTCCTTCTCGGTCTGATGATCTTTCAGATGCCCTTCGGCATCATCATGACCGGTGTGGGCATCATCTCGCTGGCCGGGATCGTGGTCAACAATGCCATCGTCCTCATCGACTACATCGATGTGCTGCGACGGCGCGATGGCCTGTCCCGTCACGACGCGCTGGTGCGGGGCGGTCGCACACGGCTGCGTCCAGTGATTCTTACGGCGGTGACCACAGCCTTGGGATTGGTGCCCCTGGCGATCGGGCTCAACTTCGACTTCTTCGGGCTCTATGGAAGTCTCGAGCCAGATCTGTTCTGGGGTGGTGAAGATGCCGCATGGTGGGGTCCCATGGCCGTGGCCGTGATCGCTGGGATCATCTTTGCCACGTTCCTCACCCTCGTGCTCGTGCCCGTCCTGTATTCACTGACGGAGGACTTTGCATTGTTCCTGCAGAGATTGTTCGTGGGGGAACAGGTAGAGGCTGAGCACGCTCACGCGCCTGCTGCCGCAGCGTCCGTGGGCACCACCTCCTAGAAGCTTCCTACAATCGCAGGATGCCGAGCGAGTCGCGCTCGATGAGGGCCTTGATCTGGCCTTCGTCGAGTCGCGGCATCGCCGTGCCATCAAGCATCCGGTTCAGTCCATAAAGCCCATCGATCGATGCGTCGACAGTGGTGAAGGGGTAATCGGTACCGAACAGCAGCTTATCCCACACGCCGTATTCCTGGACCAACATCAGACTGTGATACAGCTGGAAGGGCCGATAGTGAAGGGCCGAGATATCGGAATACACGTTGGGGTGTTTGCGGATGACAACGACACACTCCCCTTCGTAGGGGTGGCTCAAGTGAGCCATGATGATCCGCACCTGAGGAAAACGGGTGGCCACCGAGTCCAGGTGGCGGGGTAGCGTGCAGTCAAGGGGCGCCTGAGCGACGAAGGTGGTGCCCGTATGCAGAAGTACGGGCAGCTGGTGGTCGGTGGCATACTGCCACAGGGGATCCAACTGCTCGTCGTTGGGATAGAATCCGGCATACATGGACAGCAGCTTGATTCCCTTCATGCCGAGTTCCTGGTGACCGTATTCCATCTCCTGCTGCCATCCCGGCTGCGTGGGATCGACGGAGAGAAAGCCGATCAGGTGGTCCGGGTCGCTGGCTATGTACTGCGCAACGTAATCATCATCCACCCACAGTCCTGACAGTTTCGCCTTGCCACCGAACACGACGGTGCGATCTGCCTTGGAACCGCCCGTCTCGCGATACGCGTCGAGAGTGACGGTCAGATCGAATTCGTCACCGCCCTTGGCTCGTGATGCCTGTTGGCGGAAGTCGTCGTTGAAGTGCTGGGGGTATTCCCATGCGTGGCTGTGGACATCGATGATCACGGTGTTGCTCCCGATGTTGATTGGAGGGCCCTCTCGAAGAGGGTAGGACGCTCGAGCGAGTCGAGCAATGCATTGTCTGGTGACATCATCAGTGCAACCCGGTCGGGGGAGACCCACCCGACGATCTGTGCCCGTGTGTTGTGAATGGCAACCCGGTCGGCCATGTCCTGTTTGATGGGCAGGACCAACTCATCGATGACACCATCTTCGTCCACCAGTCGCAACAGGTCGGCTTCTTCGGCAGGTGGGGCCGTGGTCAAGCCATCGACTCGAAGACGGCGAAGATACGCCAGGTAGGCGGTGACACTCTCTGTCCGACACGTGTCGACGCGACCGGCCCGTTCCAGCAGCCAACGATAATGCTGTGCGTCGTCGACGGGAACCGGTGGACCGTCGGCTGGCCGCGCAGCAAGGATGCGCCACAGGCGCCACGATGTGGATCCGGTCTGCGCCTCCACTTCCACAAGGGCACCGGCGGCAAGAGATCGTGGCATCAGATGGGGGTCGAGCATGGGCGGCTGGCCGCGCCCTACGACACTGATGGGATCGGCGTGGAAGGTCAGCAGATGTTCGTCACCGACGACACGGGCGAGGGTGTGTGCTCCAGCCGGCCCGGCGAAGGGCCCAGCAAATTGCAGGCGAGCGAGCAATGTCTGGCTGCGATCGAACAAGCCGATCTGTAGCGTAGGCGCGCCGTCGATGGGGATCCGCTGTCCGGAGTCCACCGGTGTGAGGGTCCCCCGTGCACCGAGACACAGCGAGAGCAGGTGCTCCATGCGGTCGCTGTGGGCAAGTGCATTGTGATACGCTGGGAATCGCCAGGTCTCGCCCTGTCGCACGTAGGTGTAGTTCTGTTGAGGGCCCCAGCTCAGATCGACGCGATGAACGCGATCGGGTTCGACCGGAGCGGCAGCCGGTACAAGGGGCCTCAACCGACCCTGCGTCTGCAGTTCCTGCTGTTGTTGCAGGCGCAGCCACGTATCGAGACAGACCAACACGACCAGCAGCGCTGTTAGAAGAAGGACGGTACGTGTCATCCGCTTCTCCTGCGTCCCCAGCGCCAGAGCCCCAGCAATGCGAACAGGCCAGGTCCCATGCCGACGACGGCCAGACGCCAGGCGAATCGTTCCCCGTCTGCGGGCGGCTCAAAGCCCCGGCGACCCCCGCCTGCACGGGCCTGCAAGGCGAGCATGTCAGCGCCGTACACCGCATCTGCCACAGCGTTGAGCAGAAGTTGGTCGTGGGCGAAGGGTGCTCGCAGCAGATAGGGGTCCTTGAACATCTCTGAGGATCCAATCAAGACCAACTGACCCTCTGCGGTGGAGGCGGGGCCCGGTCCGAATCGGCGTGATCCGGTGCTGTCTCGTACCGCGTGAATCGCCGGGAACAATCCCCTGAGTCGCAGGAGGAGGGGCTGCGGACCCCCAAGGTAGGTGGCTGGTTCAAAGGCTTCGGGGGGCAACCAACCGCCACGCCAGTCGTAGCTCCATGCGTGAGCAGACGTCGTAACCAAGGTGTCGGCATCCAACACCGAGCCTGCCCCCGTGAGTTGGAAACGGTTGCCCCAGATGAACAACAGATCACCCAATCGTCGTGTGAGTTCGTCGTCGACGTCATGTTGATGGGCTACCGATCGGAGCAGGAAAGGCAGCGCCACCTGCTGCGCATCGTACTCGCGCACGGCCGAGCGGTTGACCTGTGTGTCCAGCTGCAGCGCGTGCTGGGAGCGATCCATCAGCACCTCACGAGGCTGTTCGACCCCGATCAGTTCGAGGTATCCGACCAGGTCTTGGAATTGGGGTTGTGGCCAGTGGACAGTGGAGAATCCGGCGCCACGGTATTGCCGCTGTTGGATGTTGTAGTGCTGAAGGGCGACGACGGCCTTGCCGCCTTGCGACAGATGCTCACTGAGCGCTTCGACGATGGCCGACGCATCCCGGCGGGGCTGGAACCACAACACCGCATCGCTATGACGGGGGAACTGGGGTTCTCGCAGCGAAACGTGCTGGACCGTGTATCCATAGTCCCTGAGCAACTGCTTCGCGTGACTGTACACATCGACGCCACGGGGCGCACTCAGTCCTTTCTTCTGGTAGTCCTCCAAAGCTTCGGCAGGCGACAATCGTGGCAGGTCCGACACGACGGTCAATCGAGGGGTTCGGTTCTGCCGCAGGCGCTCGATGGCGGCCACGAGCAGGAAATCCAGATGGGGGAGCGTGCGCTCGTCGATGCGGGGAATCGCCGTCTGTCGCAGACCGCTGCGCAGCAAGAGACCCGATACGACGCGATCCACGCGAGTTGTATCGTGGGCAACCCTCTCCACGGCAAAGGGGCGAATGCCCGCTTTCACGAAGTGTTGCCGCTGTGACGTCGGGGTGTTCCCGTCGAGACGATGGATCGTCAGGTCCAGCCCAGTCGAGGACATGGCGTCCTGGAAACGCGCGGCGGCCCGTTTCATACCGATGGGCAACTCGGTATTGGAGGACACGACCCACTCCACCTGCAGATCGGGCAGCGATGCCAGCGACTCGAGGGTTTCATCGGTCAGCGAATGAAGGTCGTCAGCAGTCAGATCAAGGCGGGGTCGATCCAGGCCCGTGGCCGCCAGCCAAACCCCAGCCAGCACGATGACACCGACAATCACCATGGGTCGCAGGGAGGGCACAGCGAAACGGATCTGGCCCAGAATGCCAAGCCGTCGCACGCCCAACCAGATCCAGAGGGCAGGCACGGCGCCGATCAGCAGAAGACGCCACAACAGCCGTTCGCCGCTCGTGGTGGATGCCAGCGGGCGTGCTGTCTGGCGGTCGACATCGATACGGATGAGTCGTTCGCCCGCAGCAAGGGAGCGCACCAGATCCCTGAGAAAGATGCCGTGGCCATACCCAGTCTGACTCAACGACCCATCGGCAAAGGGAGTGGGCGCGGCCAATACGAGCATCTGCCCTACCCATGGGTCTTCGGACGTGAGCAGGATCATCAGGTTCTGTTTCGGAACACGCAGCTCCTGTCTCAGTTCATCGATTCGTACCGGCGCAACCGGCACATCGGTCACCGTGGCGAACTGCGTTGTCGTGGCCGCCACATGCGCTCGCCAGCCGCTATCCTGCAAGAGTTCCGTATCGATCTGCAAGGCGCCGGCGCCCGCGAAGGCCAGTCCACCGCGTGCCTGTGTGGCAAAGGGTCGAAAGTCGCGAAAGGCAGGTAGGTTGCGCAGGTGGTAGGGTGCCCGGAGTTCAACGGGGCCGCTATCAAGGGGAATGACCACCGGGCCATGGTTGCGATCCATCAGCAGATCGGGCGTGGCCCGCAATCCAAAGGCGCGCAGCAGGGCCGGCCATGCCGGGCCATTGCTGAGGCCAGATACGTGCGATTCGTCGACGTGAACCATACGGTAAGGGCTTCCGGCCAACACCACGCTTCGGCCGCTGGCCAGAAACGAACGCAACCGGGCCACGTGCGCATCCGACACCTTATCCGGTTGCACCCAGATGAACAGATCGATGTCGGGTGGGAGTCTCGCACCCCTGTCGAAATCGATCTCCATCACCGGGCCATGCTGAGCCAGATGGGCGGCCACCTGCCGATAGCCCTCCGGCACATCCACGGCGAATCTCGGGGCCCGTGATGCGGCCTGCAGATGGGACAGAATCCAGGGCTGCAGGTGCGGCAGATGTTGCGCCTGAATATCCTGGATCAGCACATCCGCATGTCCTGCACGCGACAGGACCAGAGAGGACCAGATCGTCGTTTCACTGGTGCGATCGTCGAGGATCTTCCGAACCCGAACCGGTGACACGCGAGCGCGTGCTGCATACGCGGCCCCCTCGTCACCACTCAGGTCGGGGTCAACGACGCGCGTTCGCATCCGGTTGCCGGCCGCTTCCTGCATGGCGGACAACAACTGACGTGTCGACGAACCCACCGCTTTGAGATGGGCAGGCAGACGCTCATCGGCACTCATGAACAACGTAGCTGACAGTGGCGTGGTCTGTGCCTGAAGCCAGGAACGCAGTGGCGCTGACAGGGTCGCCGAATGGCGGGCGCGCGGATCGAACAGTGGCGCCGGTGCGATGGTCTGGGTGATGCGGGTCAAAAACGCGACGATGCCGAGCACGAACAGGAAACAGCAGGTCGCACTCAGTGCAAACAGACGCCGTGTCGTGATCGAATGCGAAACAGGGGCGGGCACTACAAACGGATCCGACGAAGCCCGATCTGGGTCAGCCACAGAAAGAACCCGATCATGGAAACGAAATACAGAATCGGTCCAAAGCCGACGATACCACGAACGAACGAATTGTAGTGGGGAATCACCGACACGGACCCCGACAACCAGGAGCCCAACTGCCAACCTGGCGCCAGTCCGTCGAGGATCTCTACGACTTCGTGATGACCGGTGAAGACGAACACACTTGCTAACAGAGCGGCCAGCACGAAGGCCACGATCTGATTGTGGGTGAGGGAGGATACAAACTGACCAAAGGCCAGGAAGAAGGCGCCCAGAAACAGAGCTCCCAGATAGCCGGCCACGATCGTTCCCACATCGGCGGGTCCGAGGCGAAGCAGCATGGCTACGATGGGTAACGAACCAGCGATCACAATCGCAAAAAAGGAGACCGCAGCCAGATACTTGCCCACGATCACGTGGGTTACGCGCAAGGGGAGAGTCAAGAGGACTTCGATCGTTCCCTGCGCATGTTCTTCGGCCCAACTGCGCATCGTCATGGCCGGAGCGAACACGATCAGCAGGTAGGGCAGGCGTTCGAACCACGCCGACATATCCACGATCGCCTCCAGGAAGAAGGCATTCATGAATGCGCTACCCGACAGTGCCAGAAAGACGGCCGCGTAGATGTAGGCGATGGGTGAATCGAAGTAGGCCCGCAATTCACGACGAGCCACCAGACTACAGGCATCGACCCACTTCAGACGGTTGGCCTCAGACATCATCGACTCCTGCCGTGTCGACCAGGTGCGCGAACAGATTCTCAAGGGACGTCTCGGGAAGTTGGGCTTCGGCACACAACTCGGACACGGTGCCATCGGCCAGAAGTCGCCCGTTGTCGATCATCAGCACGCGATCGCTCACCGCTTCAACATCGGCAATGATGTGGGTCGAGAAGAGGACGGCACGGTCGGTTTTCAATTGTCGCAGGAGATCGCGGAAGGCTATGACCTGCAGGGGATCGAAGCCGTGCGTGGGCTCATCGAGCAGCAGCACGGCCGGATCGTGGACGAGGGCCGAGGCGAGACCGACACGCTGACGGAATCCCGTCGAACACTCGCGGATTCGTTTCGCCAACACGGGTGTGACATCGCACGTCTCGACCACCGTGTTGACGGCGGTCTCGGCGGCTGCATCCGTCAGCCCGTGCGCGCCGGCTACGAAACGCAGCCAATCTCCCACGACCATGTCGCCATACAGAGGTGTGTCACCGGGCAGATAGCCGATCTGTTCACGCACCGCCACGGGGTCCTGTTCGACGTTAGACTCGCCGATGCAGATCGTGCCACGGGTCGGTGCCAGATAGGTGGACAACATCTTCAACATCGTCGACTTGCCGGCCCCATTGGGGCCGACAAAACCGACGATCTCATTTCGGTCGACGGAGAAACTCACGTCGTCGACGGCAACGAGCTGGCCATAGGTGCGGGTGACGTGTTCGACGCGGATCAAGCGACGGCTCCCGGGGCAGGTTCGACCTGCAGCGTGCGAAGTCGATTGAGGGTGGCGGACAATTCGAAGGCACGGAACTGCGCCAGATCTGGCTGAAAACGATCCTGCGTGAGCACCGACCATCCCTCGCTGCGGATATCGTCGAGAACCGCAGCACAGATCTGCGCCACATCGAGATGCTCACCAAGATAGTGATGATGGATGTGCAGCAGGGCCTGACCCAGCGCCCGTGTCTGAGACTCATCGACAAGCTGTCCCAGGGCCGACAGATCGAGAAAGGTCCTGCCGACTTCGAGCTCGTGTCGTGTTCGAGCTCGCACCGATCGCTCTCTTCGTCCACGGCGCGGATTGAGGCTCTGTGGAAGGGGGATTCGCCCTCTGGTCGCTGGCCACGCGCCCACGGTGTTCCCCGTGAGAGGTACCAACTCGTGAGCTCGTTCGGTGACGTCGACAGGCCGATACTCCTCCATGGCGATCACCGTACCGGCCACGCTTAGGTAGTCGCTGCTGCCCCCCGTTACGACGATGGTAGACGTACCGGTTGCTGCCAGCTGCCCGACCCGGTCGATGAAGGGGGTGATCGGCTCTTGCTGGTCGCCGATGAGCTGGCGCATCCGTTGGTCGCGGATCATGAAATTCGTCGCCGCCGTATCCTCGTCGATCAGCAAAAGGCGAGAGCCGATCTCGAGGGCCTCGACGATCGCCGCCGCCTGGGAGGTCGAACCCGATGCGTCATCTGATGTGAAGTGATCTGTTCGCCGTCCCTGGGGCAAGGGCCCGATGAAGGGGGACAGGTCAACGCCGCTGATTCGTCGCCCATCCTCGGCGCGGATCGACACGGCCGTCTCGTCGCAAACGACGCCCTCACGCCCATCACCGGGCACGTGTTCGTACACGCCCATTCGAAGCGCATCGAGCAGCGTCGATTTTCCGTGGAACCCGCCGCCGACGATGGCTGTGACCCCCCGGCGGATGCCTGTGCCTGTGATCCTGGTGCCATCCGCCTGCTCAAGTTCAACCCTCAAAGACGGCGGCGACTGCCAGGAAATCGCGTGCGATTGGAGGGGGCGATCATCGATACCACTGTGTCGGGGCAGCCGGCTGCCGTCGGCGACGAAGGCCACCAGGTCGTGATCGGCCAGTTGCCCGCGCAAAGCATCCCCGTCGGCGGCGCAGGTCGCCAGCTGTTGTAGATGCTGCGCGTCAAGATGTTCGTAAATCACCCCTGCTTGGAGCACGGCTGGCAGCCGCTCGCACAACAGGTGCGCCGCTTGATGGCCCTGAATACGACGGCCCGCCGCCGGCAGTCTCGCGCTGAGACGGATGATCAGCTCATCCCCTACCCATTGGACACACGATCGATCCAGGATCTGCTGACGTGGGCGATCGATCTGCAGGTCGGATCGATCTTGTGTCATCTGCCCCGTGGCATGGGCAATGGCAAGGGCAAGACCATGGCACAATCCACGACGACGGTGGGTGTCTTGCAGCAGATGATCGGGCACGCCGGTGGCGGTACGAGGGATCGACAGCGTCAAGCGGGATGGCGGCGCGAAGGGGTCTGCCTGCACATAGTCGATGGACAGGTGAAACGGAACCGATCCGGCGAAGCCGAATCCTTCTGTCAATTCCAGATCGCGATAGGCCTTGAAACCACGACCATCGAGTTGGCGAAGTGCGACCGCGAGATCTTCGCACGAGGCAACGGTGGGATGGAGATTCGTCAAAGCGAAGATGTCAGCGATGGGTGTGGGTGGATGACTTCCTATATTGTAGAGCAGTTGGTCACCCCTCAACAGGAGCCGGATGTGAGTACAGACGAGAGGTTGGACGAAGATCTCAGCGGTTTGCAGTGGCTGAGTCGTCATCGACCTGAGGCAATGGAGCACCTGCTGGCTTTTTTCAAGGAATCGGGGCGTCATCTGGATCCGAAGACTCGATTCTTGATCTCCATTGTGACGAAGGTCATCAACTTCACGCCTCGTGGTCTGCGGCAGTATATCCCTCGCGCGATGCGTGAAGGGGCCAGCCGGGACGAGGTGCTCGACGCGATCCTGTGCGCCTATCCCGCAGCGGGGCTCACAAAGGTCGTCGATGCCGTCGACATTCTGCGATCGATCCCCGATGTGGGAGATTCGCCCAGCGTCTCCACTGGGGATTCAGCCGTCTCATCATCATGGCAGGACGCGGGGCCGGTGGAAGACATCCCTGAAGGGCGGGGACAAGTGGTCGTCGTCGATGGACGACGTCTGGTCCTGTTCCGCCTCGGCGACCAGGTTCACGCGGTGATCAACAGCTGTATTCATCAGGGCGGGGAGTTGGGTGGCGGTACCCTGACGGATACCGTCGTGACCTGTCCGCTCCACGGCTGGCAATTCGACATCACCGATGGCAGCTGCCTCACCGTGCCCGGTGCTTCCATCGACACCTTCGATACGCGGATCAAACAGGACCGGGTCGAGGTCCTCCTGTAGCGCCTATCCCTTGATCAGGGTCGGGTCGAGTTCGCCCTGACGCAGATAGTGGTCGATGGCGGCCAGACTTTGACGGAAGGTCTCCAGAATCATCGGTGGATACTCGGCCACCGCCTGTCTGGATAGCTCGACAACCCTTACCCCATCGGTATCTCGTAGTTGAGCCTTCACTTGTTCACACCGTGCCTCGATCAAGTCGATGAGGTCTGTCACGGCGACCTGCACGAAACCATCCACTTCATCACTTGTGACGAGTTGCTCGATCGTCAGCGGTCGAGGACAGAGAAACAGGTGTTCGATCACACGCTGGCAGTCGACGTGATCTCGATCCATCCGCATCGTGCCCAACTCGATGAGATCTTCTTCCGCGATGCGAAGACCGACCTCTTCCAGCAGTTCACGAGTGGCACTCTGGGCAGGCGTTTCGCCACTGCCGATGTGGCCTCCGGCCAGAGCATCGATCTGGGCGATGAACCGATCGCCAGCTCGGCCCCTACGCTGCATCATCATCACGGCTTGCCCGTCCTGATTCCAGGCAGACCACACGAACACCAACCCATGCCAGTCGCAGTCGGCGTGTACCTGCGCCCGAGACTTCACGCCGATGACGGCGCCAGACTCGTCGAGAACGTCCAGCAGTTCTTCCTGAGACATTCAGACTCCGAGAATCGTGACCAGTGCCTGGCGGATGAAGGCGAAGAGCGTGAGCAGGATACACGCACCGGCGATCGTGTAGGTGCCAATCCCTTCGCGCGACTCTCCTTCACGTGCGAACAACCACGCCGTTGCATACCCACCGACAAAGCCGCCGCCGTGGGCCCAATTGTCAACCCCGGAGAACAGGAAACCGAAGATGAACAGGATCACCGCCCACTGCATGAATTGGCGGGGAAACATGTTGGAGCCGACACGACGACCATATACGATGGCTGCCGCGAGCAGACCGAAGATGCTGCCCGAGGCGCCCAGTGTATACGCCGAGCCCATGACGGCAGATGCCAGGAATCCCGTGAAACCGGCGACGGTAAAGATGACGAACAGCCGCATGGGTCCGTAGAGATCTTCCACGACCGGACCCAGTTGTCTCACCCACATCATGTTAAAACCGATGTGGAGCAGTGAGCCGTGCAGATAGATGGCGGTGATCAAGGTCCACCAGCGGCCAAAACCAAAAACGGGATAGGCACCCGTCATTCCCACTTTGAAGCTGGAATCTGGAGAGGGGGCTAGGAAGTTCATGCCGCGAAACTCGAAGATCGCCCTCGGATCAAGAGCAAGGGCCAATACATACAGGCCGATACACACGATCGTGATCAGGTGGGGGAAATCGAGTTGGAGCCCCAGCTGTCGCATCCATGTGGTGAGACCGAACATGCCCGGTCGGATCTGGCCACAGTGAGGGCAGCGGTTTTCCTCGGAGCCGATCAACTTGTGACAGCCCGGACACAGAATCGCCGGCATTACAGTCCAAGACCTTCGTTGATGTCTGCCTGATACGCATGGAGGTGGTCGTCGAAGACCTCGTCGAGGGTGACTGCACGGCCCGCGACCTGTGATTCCATCCAGGCGTAAGCCATGGCCACTGATCGGGCCCCTTGAATCCCGTCGACCTCCGGGCGCCCTGCCTCGCCCTCGATGGCGGCGGCGAAGTCACAGTATTCGACGGCAAGAAGCTTGGAGTCGGTTGTGGAGAATTCGTTCGTGTATTCGAAGAATCGATCGCCACCAAACAATCGAGCCGTCGGCTCGTCGAGGCGAAAGTCGGGGCACAACTCATACAGTGCCTCGTCGTCGACCGGTTCAGACCCTTCACGTTGAATCCGGAGGCGTCGGCCGGATCGATCTCCAGGCAGATCGAGTGACCCTTCACTGCCATAGATCGTTCGTTTCCATCCACCTTGCCCACGTGCAGCGTGGTCTTCGATATAGGAGGCCACCGCGCCGGAGGCGAAGCCGATCGTGGCATACGCGGCGTCATCGGCCGTGGCCTCGAATTCGGCGGGCATCTGTGTCTGCCAGCGTTCGTATACGCCGGCGGAACCGTCGGTGGCCACCTGTTTGCCGGCAAAACGATTGCGTCGGACGGGTTCGTGCAGTCGTGTCTGTGCGTACATGGTCGTTGCCGGTCCCAGGTAGAACTCCATGATGTCGGCGAAGTGAACGCCCACATCCAACAAAACCCCGGATTGGTCCTTCTGGTGGCGCCAAACAGAGATCAGCATGCCATCGCTACCACCGATACTGTGGTGGACCATCAGTCGTGGTGTTCCGATGGCCCCTGCTTCGACGAGGGCTTTGCCCAGCCGGTTGATGGGATCACGTCGGTAGTTCTCGGCCGTCGACAGCACGCACTCGTTGCGCGCCGCCGCTTGCATCATGATCTGGCAGGCTCGGCTGGTCAGCCCCAGGGGTTTCTCACTCATTACATGCCAACCCCGGTCGAAGGCATCCACAGCGATGGTGTGATGGAATCGGGGTGTGGTGGTCAGGTCGATGGCTGCCACTTCGGTGGCTGAGGCCAATTCGTCGAGTGTGGCCGCCACAACCGGGCGTGAACCTCCAAGCTTCGCTTGCGCCTCGTCGGCCAGGGAGTTCGCATTTCCCAAATCGGGGTCGCAGGCACCCACCAGTTGAAAGGGCGTGAGCCCCGCCTGGGCGAGCTCCACGAACCCGCCGAGCCGGCGATGACCCATGCCACCGCATCCGACGATGGCGAGCGGAATCGCTTCGGCCAACGTGGCCTGAGGCATGTGAAAACTCCTGTGGTGGTGAAGGAACTCTTGCGTTGAAGGAAGGTGCGGCGGGACTACACGTCAGAGGGTGTCAACTGCATCCCCGAGAAGCGCTCGATCCCTTCCGGGTTCCAATCGAGACCCAGTCCCGGGCCGATGGGAATGTTCAGGTGTCCCTTGTCGTCGAGGGCGAAGGGGTCACCGAGCACAAGGTCCTCAATATACGGGGCAGGAGTGATGTATTCTACCCAACGTGCGGTCGGCACGGCGGCGACCAACTGAAGATCGGCCGCCAGCCCGACGGCCGTGTTCCAGCCATGGGGGACGAAGAGGATGGAGTGGTCGTATGCGTGCATGGCGATGCGAAACTCTTCCGACAGACCCCCCACCTTTGTCACATCCGGCTGGATGTAGTCGACGGCGCGTTGCTCGATCCAGGGCTGAAAGGCCTGGCGGCGTGTGAGAACCTCGCAACTGGTGATCGGCAGCCGTGCGTGTTCGGTAAGTTTGCAGTAGCCGGCCAGATCATCGGGTCGCAGGGGCTCTTCGAACCAGGTGATGCCATAGTCGCACAACATCTGCGACGTCGTGAGGGCCCACTTGTAACCGTGAGGCCAGTACCGATCAGAGCCGCCTGCGTCGACCATCAATTCCACATCGGCGCCGACCGTCTCGCGAGCCGTGCTGACGATCTCCTCGTCAAGTTCGTGCGAAACACGGCCGAAGGGGCCCCAGCCCATCTTGATCGCCCGAAAACCCCGGGCCACGGCATCTTCCAACCGCGCCCGCAACACATCCGGTTCAGCCATCAGTAGAGAACCGTAGGGTTTGATCGATTCGCGGTAGCGGCCCCCGAGAAGTCGACTGACCGGCTGGTCAGTGACCTTACCGAACAGATCCCACATGGCGATGTCGATCCCCGAAATCAGGTGCGTGATCGCCCCGCCTCGTCCTTGCCAGAAAGTCGATTGGTGCAACTTCTCACACACGCGAGCAGGCTCAATGGCGCTTTCGCCTAAAGCCATAGGGCGCAGAATACCGAGGGCGCCCTCGCACAGTTTGGACGAGGTGTAGACGGAGCCCAAGCCGGTGACCCCCTCATCGGAGACCACCTCCACGAGCGTGTGAAGATTCTCCTGCTCGTCGAATCCCTGGTCCCAGCCCCCATCGGCAGTAGCTCCGGTGAGGGGCAGCAGGCGAATGTCGGTGATCTTCATCAGGTGCGGTCCTTTTCAGGCAATCGGATGGCGAGGGTTCCAGGCGACTTCCCAGACAAACCCGTCCGGATCGGCAAAATAGCCAGCATATCCACCCCAGGCGGCAGTCTCGCCGTGCTTGAGGATCTGTCCCCCATGGTGGCCCACGTGGGAAAGCAACTCGTCTACCTCCTGCTGGGAGCCCACGTTGTGAGCCAGGGAGATCCCTGCAAACCCTGCCCCTGCAGGATCGACGCCGGCGTCTGCCGCCAACCGCGTGCGCGGATACAGAGCCAACCGCAGACCCCCCATGTCAAAGAAGGAGACGATCGCCGTCGAAGAGGGCAACAGGTCCAGCTCAAGCACACCGGCATAAAAGGCCGTGGCCTGCTGCAGATCGCTGACGCCGAGAGTGATAAAGCTGATCCGCGGTTTCATCGCCCTGATGATCGGCTACAGGCCCGCCAAACGCCACTTCCAGAAACGAGTTACCGATGGTTTTCGGCCAGCGGGAGTCGTGCACTCACCAACAGATAGACAAGACCCACCCCAGCAACGGCCACCCCAAACCCCCAGAATCCAGTGGAGTATAAACTGCCGGTGACGATCAGACCCATAGCCAGGACGACGACGTCACCGCCCGTTTCAGCCACGAAACTCTTTACAGAGGAGACGGTGGCGCGATGATCGCTAGGAATGGCAGCCTGCAACCGCGCATCATAGATGATGTCGATCACCTGGAAGACGAAGACGAAGAACAGAATCAACAGCACACCTGCCACATGCATCGACCGAGCGGCGATGAACAGGCCCACACCACTGACCGCTAGCGCAGAGAACAGGATGCGAGAGGGCATGTCGACAAATCGATGGGCGAAGAAACTGGCCAGCGCCTGTACACCACAGGTGAGGGACAGGAAAAGACCCAGTGAATAGGGTGCCACGCCCATGGACGAGATGAAGATGGGCCAGTATTCCTCTAAGGTTCCACCCAGGGCAAAGACGAGGGCAGCAAACAGAACGAGGTGTCGCACCCGGGGACGCAGACTTCTCCGACACCGGCCTTCAGCGTTGCCACATAGGCGCCAAACCCACGATCACGACCATCGCGGGTGCCGCCGTGGGCAGAAGCATCAGCAGCAGACCCGCCAGCAAGGCGGCAGCGCAGCTGGCGTAGATCAGGACGGGGTAACCACCGGATACTGCCCAGGCGGCGATGGCCCCCGAGACGACGATGCCCATCAGCCCCAGGCTGCGGCAGCGGCCAAGGACCTGGGCATACTCATCCTCGCGCTCGAAGTGTTTGAGTTCGTCATACACCAGCGCCTCGAAGGCGCCTGACCCGAGTGAACCCTCGATCCCCCATAGAACGAAACCGATGAGAAATCCCCAGAATCCCGGGAAGAACACCCAGCACAGATAACCACTGGCTCGAAAGACCGATCCGATAACCATGATGGCTTTTCGAGAGTGTCGATCGGCAAGAACACCGGAGGGGACTTCGAGCACGATCGTCGTGGCGCACCAGACGGCGAGCAGTGTCGAGATCTGCATCGGTGTCAGTCCGTGATCGACGAACATGACCGCATAGAACGGATAGATGAGCATGAGCTCATCGAAAAAGAAATGGGCGTACAGGCGGGTCAGGAAGGATTTCATCGCAAGCCTCATCGAACAACGGTAGCAGTTGGCGGCGGATTGTGCGCGGACAGCGCCGCACAGACACAAGAAGGCACCTGCCGTTGCCGTGGAGGTGCCCGGGCGTGATAGGGACACCGACACGGAGGCGAGTACCTGCCACCGCTACGAGTTGGAGGGCTTGCGACCCAGCTGCTGTAGACAACCGGGAAACAGAAGAGTCAGAGTCAGGTGAATCCGCTGAAGATTTCCATACCTGAGCAGACGCAGCAGGCCCGGGCTGGTTCCTTACGTGGCGCCTGATTGCGGTAGCGGCTATACTGCCTGCCCATGAAAGCAATCATCATTGGTGCCGGCCGTGGGTCTCGGTTGAGGGCTCTCACGGAGGAGGTTCCCAAGCCGTATGCGCCGATCGGCGGCCGGCGGATTCTCGACTGGCTGCTGGAATCACTGCAGGACGCCGGACTCGATCAGATTATCTTTGTCGGCGGCTACCAATACGACCTGGTGCGCGCCGACTATCCCGATCTCGAGTTTCGTCACAATCCCGACTGGGCCCAGACGAACATTCTCGCCTCGCTCATGTGTGCTGAAGACTGCATGGACGACGGGTTCGTGTGCACCTACGCCGATATTCTCTATCGGCCCGAGGTCGTGCGCCGAGCCCTCGAGCACGAAGCAGAAGCCGTTTTGTGTGTCGACACCCACTGGCGCACACGCTACGCTCACCGCAGCCAGCATCCTGAAGATGACGCAGAGAAGGTGACGGCTGACGGAGATCGGATCACGAGGATCAATCGCACGATTCCCTCTCACGAGGCCGATGGCGAATACATCGGTGTCGCGCGCTTCAGTGCGCAAGTATCCGATCAACTGCGACGAACCTATCACGATGTGAGGGAGCGGCTGGGGGACGAACCGTGGAAAGCGGGTGCACCCTTCCCGAAGGCGTACTTGATTCACCTCTACGAAGAGATGCTCGAGGCGGGCCACGACTTCCACATGGTGACCACCGATGGTCAATACATGGAGGTGGACACCGAAGAGGACTTCGAGCTGGCCAATCAACGCTGGCCGAAACTCTACGGGTGATGGAGACAACAACCCTGTTGGAAAGGTGAGAGGTCGTGTCTACGGTCGAACGATATGGAACCCTGTTTCCCACAGCGGTTGTCGGCTCTATGCCGCGACCGGAGTTCGTGCGCCAGATCGTTCTGGACGGCGGCTCTGGCGATAAGGACGCCGATGGCCAGCGTCTCGATGCGGCCGTCGCTTACACTGCCTCTCTGCAGTCGGCAGCCGGCCTCGATATCATCACCGACGGTGAGTGGCGTCGAGCTTCCTATGTGGGGGTCATCGCGCAGTTGGCCCATGGATTCGAGCTGGGCACCAGTGACGATGGACGTCCCTGGACCGTCATCGTCGACAAGGTCGAACCCAAGCAGCCCGGCACGGTGGCTGCCGAGGTGGCGGCGCTCAGAAGGGTGACCGATCGCCGCATCAAGGTCTGTTTGCCCGCCCCTGCGCTTCTCGGCGAGCGCATGTGGGAGTCGGACCGATCGGCCCTCGCCTATCCGACGCGCCGTGCCTTCATCGAGGCGGTTACACCGATCCTGCGGCAGGAGGCGCAGCTGTGCGTCGAGGCAGGCGCCCATGTGGTGCAGGTGGATGACCCGCACCTGTGTCTGCTTGTGGACGAGGAGGTACGTCGCCACTACGATGACGCCGAGACCGAGGTGGCAGGTGGGGCTGATGGCGAGGCTCGCCTATCGGTGGACATGGACAACGAGGTCCTGG
Source organism: Gemmatimonadota bacterium (assembly GCA_002712305.1). Taxonomy (GTDB): domain Bacteria; phylum Latescibacterota; class UBA2968; order UBA8231; family UBA8231; genus UBA12574. Next base: position 29,615 of record PATE01000012.1, read on the forward strand.
CAGGGGTAGGCAGCGGTGCTGTGCGCGCCGTGCACCTGTGTCGGCGGGCCGGCGCACGGGTTCGCGGGGACGCCGCCCATGCCGGAGGATACGACCCGATCATCTCCGCCCTGAACCAGCTCGACACGGATCATCTGACGCTCGAATTCACGAGCCCTGGTGCTGGAGATGTGAGTGTACTCCGTCAGCTTCGTGAAGACATCGAGATCGGGCTGGGATGCGTCAGTGTCCATCCCGGGCAGGTCGACGAGCCCGAGACGATCGTCCGCCGCGTCGAGCAGGCGATGACGGTGATCGACAAGGAGCGAATCGTTTTGAACCCTGACTGTGGTTTCGCCCCTGGATCTGCGGCCCGAGTCGACCTCGACGAGGTGTACACAAAACTCAGCAACGAGGCGGCTGCGGCACGTCTGTTGCGCGAACGCCACGGGTGACGCTGACGGCCTCATCACCTTCCAAGGCGATGAAACCATACCTTCACCTGCGACGGTCGTGGTGCAGGTCCTTCCCCCGCTGATTTCGACAGGCGTTCGCTCACAGTCGCTGCGTCCGACGCCTCGAGGTCGCGCAGCGAATGGTATCCGGCGGCCACCAGCTGATTGCCAAATTGGTGGCCAATTCCTTCATGCATATATAGTTCGACCGTGTCCCTCACACGGGCCACGGTGACTGCCTCGACGTCTTGTTCGAGCTGTCGCCACACGCGTTCACTCCCCAGGCCCACCAGATCGGTCAGATGTTCCACACCTTGCTGCCGAAACCACTTCAGATCGCTCTGCGTGAAGGCCCGTATCTGCTGCACCCGGGGTGTCGTTGAGGTCACCGTGACACGCTGCATGTGATCGTACACCCCGTGACTGAACAGCAGCGCCAGCAGCGGAATCACCGTGCGAAAGATCTTCGATCGTGGCGGCCCCTGTTGAGTAAAGTCACCCAGGGGTGGGCACAGTCTTGCCCAGACGAGGAGTCGGTAGGTGCAGGCGCACTCCACCGCAAAGGGTGGAAAACCGACGAACCCAAGCAGGGGCATCTCGAAGAGTTTGAGTTCGTCAAAGAAGGGTACCGTGTAGATCCATTTGGCTCGCGCCCAGAAGTTGAAGAACTCCCAACAACCGCCGGCGATGAATCCGGCGATCAGCAGGCGCAGGGTCGGACCCAGATCACCTCGTTCCAGCTGGCGCAGGATGCCGTCGATCCCGAGGCGATGATTCAACGATGCCAGAATCAGGAAGGTGCCGCCCCACACGAGCGGATAGAAATGCACGGGGTCGGCGACCCACAGGACAAAGAACCCAACGCCCCCAGCCACCAGCACCCGTCTGTGGTTCGACGACAGCTGCAATGGCGGGATCCGCACCGAGCTGCTCCAGCGGGTCCGCAGCCAGTGGTCGATCCAGAAGATGCCGGGGAAGACGGTGCCAAAGGCGACGAAGGTCGCCAGCCACCTAAGAAGCGGTTCATCCTCAACGAGGATGTAGTACCAGTTCTGCAGACGGAAATTGCACAGCTCGTAGAAGAACCAGCTGACGGCCGACCAGAAGCCGATCTGCACCCATCCGGCATCACCCACACGCGCCAGCAGAGACGAGCCCTCACCACGCGCGATCAACTGGTCAAACGTTACGATGAGGCCCGCCCAAGCACATAGATAGAAGTGCGTCGCGATCGGCTCTACACCCGCAGCGGCCAGGGCATAGGTCACCCCGAGCCAGAGGGGTCCACACCAGGTGGCCATCATCCTGTTCACATCTGCAGCGGGCCCCGTTGGTGATCTCGCACCGGCACTGGTTTGGCAAGTTGTAGCAGGTCGGGCAGGTCGAATTCGGCCAGCAATCCAAAGCAGAACAGTGGGGCATGGGCAGCGTAGGACATGGGCAGGTCAACGAGTCTGTCCAGACTGCCCATGTATCCACCCAACTCGATGCTGGCGATCGATGCCGGCTGCATGGCACCGGCCAGCAACGCCACGACGGGCATGGTCGCCCCTGAAGCGCGCAGGTGGATCTTCTTCGTGCGATACCGTCGCTGCGTCCACTTCACAATCGTCATCAACTGGGCCAGCTGGAGGCCTAGCGGTCGGAGTCCGGCGCTGGCGGCGACCATGTGAAACTGATGGCTCACATGGCTCTCGCCCGTGCCCAGCAGATCCACAACGAGGGTGCGGTGGGCTCGCGACAGTCCACCCGCCGCTGCCAGACCACACGCGGCGCGGCCACCGTCGCTGATGACGATTTCCACTCCGTCACTGCGCTCCGACGGGGCGAGCTCCGTCACCGGAGCCGTCCAGTGATCCAGGTGTAGTCGCATCTGTGCCACGCCGCGTCGGGTCTTGCCCACCGACTCGGCGCGAACCGCACCGACCGCTGGCAGGTGCAGAATTTTTCGCAGGCGGGCACGAGCAGCGGTCGCACTCGACTCGCGACGTGGGCGGCGACGCCTGATCTGCTGCAGTCGATCCAAGGCGAGGGAGTAAAGGGTGGCGTTGTCCGCCGGCAGTCCCACGTTGAGTTCACTCTCGGTGAGCAGCTCCAGTTCGTAGGGCAGATCGTCGTCGTGGGTCGTGAGTCCGAACTGCTGGTCGAGGAACCGATACAATTGGCGACGATTGTCCCGTTCGTAGTTGTGGGTTCCCGGATCGATGTTGTTATGGAAGGAGATCTTGTCGCCTACACCGAGCAACTGATAGATCGCTCGAGCCGGCCGATAGATGGAGCCGCGCGTGCGCCGGGTCTGAAAACAGCAATCGTCTTCGTGATTGTAGATCAGCAGCGTGGGGCGTGGCGCGAACATGCCTGTGAGCACATCGTAGTCAGCGACGGTGCACAGATCGCTTGGGCATTGTTCGAGGTCCCCGATATCGGCGACACAGCTTTTCCGCTGCCACAAAGGAGAGTGTCCGGCGACGGGCACGATCGCCGTGATGCGCTCATCGAGGGCGGCCAGAAGGGCGGTCTGCCATCCGCCGCCGGACAGTCCGGTCATGGCGACCCGACTCGGGTCTGCATTCCGCTGCAAAAGCAGAACATCCAGCCCGCGTTTCATCAGCAGATAGAACACACCGATGCCGGCCATCCCCAACACGTCGAGCAGACCGATGCGCAAATGCTCGGCGTCGGCCCGCAATTCACCCATACCGATAAACTCGGTGCTCAGAGCGAGCATCCCCCGTTTGGCCAGGTTGATACAACGCGCCTGTTTGTAGTCCATCGCCTTGCCACCGGCGTGGTGCCCATTCGGGTTCAACACGACGGGAACCCGGCCCCGCAACTGCGTCGGTTCATACAGCAACGCGGGCACCCACATCCCCGGGTATCCCTCGTAGCGCAACTTGCGGATTCGGTATCCCTGTCCGGTCTCAATCGTGCCTCGCCACTGCACCCGTGGCGTCGCCTTGAGCAAGCCAGGTGGATGCCCCTGGAAGAAGTTCTCCAACAGCCGTTTTCGGCTTTGCTGGGCCCGCCGTTGCCAGGTGGCTGGTGAGGCGGGTGTGGCAAGCCGTGGGAGGTGGGGCTCCAGAAGCTGACTCAGTTCACGCAGCGTTGTGTTCTTGCGCAGGAGTCTTCGCCCGAGGGCGCGATGGTAATGGGGTTGCATAGGGCCTCATTCAAGCCGGCAGGTAACTTCCGGCAAATCCGTCGATGCTGACACCCACCCGGCCGGGCAGGTGTTTCCTGGCGATGTCGACCACTTCATCTCGGTACGACAGACGCGTGCTCCCCGCGATGACCTGCTCCATCGCCTGTGGAAGGGAGGTCGCCGCCGTACGCCGACCATCGGGGCTGCCATCACCACCGATGAAGTGGTCGATGACCGTCGCGTCGGCCTGGCTGGCGATCCGCGCAAAGAAGGCGTCCGCATCGACGATCGGCAACAGAGGAGAGACGGTGACGACGACGAAGATTCCCGATTGTCGCAGCGTGTGGGCCGCGGCAAAGCGTCGGTCGACGGAACAGGCCGCAGGCGGCAGGCCCGGCAGATCCTGCTGATCGGACTCGATGGAGATGTGCACTCGCAGGCGACACACCTGTGAAAGGGCTTGGAGGGTGGACAGGTCGTCGAGGATCAGATGGGAATGGGTCTGCAGAACCAGTTCGTCGGGTGGCGACTCGAGCATCGCCTGCAGGATACGGCGACTGAGACGATATCTGCGCTCCTGGGGTACGTAGGGATCGGTGGAACTGGACATGAACACGGAGAAGGCGCCACCCCGCGTTTCCGCCCAACGCCTCTCCCGCTCAACCTGTGATCGATACAGATCGGCTGCGTTTTCCCGCACGTCGAGAAAGGATCCCCAGCGCTGGCCATGGGTGAGCAATCTATTGTGCTGCACGTAGCAGCCGACGCCACACAGAGCATTGCCGTAGGTGCAGCCCCGATAGGGTTGTAGCGAGTGGGTGGTCACCGACCGCAGAAAGCCGGACGTTCGCGTCAGAATGCTGCGAGATGTGGTCTGATTCAGGTCGATGGCCAATAGCGTCGTCCTCGGCGGCAGGCGCGGGGAGTCGTAGTATATGCCCCATGACAACGACGATCTATCTGGTCCGGCATGGGGAAGTGCACAATCCCGAGCAGATCATCTACGGGCGACTGCCGGGATTCGGACTCAGCACCAAAGGTCGCGAGCAGGTCGAGGCAGCGGCCACGGCACTCGAGAAACTGAAACCTTTCGACGTCCTGTATAGCTCGCCTCTGCAGCGTGCGCAGGAGTCGGCCGCCTTGCTGACGGCCAGATTGCAGATGCCGATCCTGGAAGACGAGCTGCTGGCAGAGACTGAGATCGGTGGATATCAGGGAAAGTCCTTCGACGCACTACCCAAACCGTATTTGACCGAAGAAGGTGTGGCCGGCATCGAGGGGGCCTCCTCCATGCGGGCCCGTTTCCTGGCGTGGGCCACCGAGGCGCAGCAGCAGGGGTGCCGCATCGTGGCCGTGTCCCACAGAGATCCCATTGGCGTCGCCCTGCTCCACTGGCAAGGGCAGGACCTGTCTCAACTCCCCGGCATGGATCTGCCCACCGCATCGGTCCACGAGGTCGTGTTGACGGCTGAGCGGGGTCGGGTCACCCGGTGTTGGCCACCCGTCTCTGAGGAGGGATGACCCGGCCGGTGAGGCAGGGCACAGAACGAGAAAAGGGAGTCCCTTGTGGAACCCCCTCTTGTCTCGAGCAGCCGCGCGTAAGCGCGCTGCAATCAGGACGCGCGCTTCAGAACCGGCAGTCCATTCTTGCTCTCGGCGACCTGATACCCGTCAGGAACGGCATCCAGAGCGTTCTCCCTCGCATCTTTGGCGAAGTAGTAGATCGTCTGGTTGTTTCCATTCTTCAGGGTCGTCGTCTTCGAGTGCAGGATATACGCCTGGCCTTTAGAGTTGGTGAAGGAAAACGGCATGAGAACCCCTTTCAATGGAGTGGTGAGAGTCTCTCAGATTGTGGAGAAAAAGTCGGTTGACTCGGCTAATTCTTTGGCAAGTATACCAAAGTCGCCGAAAACCTGCCATCTAAACTCAACCGGTTTTCTCAGAGACGTTGACGTGATTCTCATCACAAAAAACGAGGGGATTCGAGCAGACTGCCATCTTGACACAGCCTGTTTTCGGCCTCTTTTCTCTAACACCGCCAGCCCCTTCTTCCTCTCAAAAAGTGGTGTATATGGCTGTCCTGTCCGCGACTGAGAATCCATTTGGTGGTGTCATTCCGGCGCCAGATGGTTTGGATTCGGATCCGAAAATTTTCTCCGAGCAACTCGAGAGATCACTGATTTCTTGGCGTGAGGACGGATATCTGGTCGTCTGGTTGGAGATTACGCACGCCCTGGCGGCTCTGATTCCCGTGGCCACGACGGCTGGTTTTCGCTTCCACCACAGCGGCGAAGACTACCTGATGCTCACTCTGCAGTTGAAGGATGGCGCCTTCATCCCCGCCCATGCTTCGCACTACATCGGGGCCGGTGGGGTGGCGATCAACGAACGGGACGAGCTGCTTGTGGTCAGCGAACGGTATCACCGGGATGCTTCGCGCCCACCTCGCTTCAAGTTGCCCGGTGGTGCACTCCACGAGGGAGAACATCTGGCCGAGGCCGTGGTGCGGGAGGTCCAAGAGGAGACGGGCATCGAGACGGTCTTTGATGCGCTGGTCTGTTTCCGTCACTGGCACGGATACCGCTACGGCAAGTCGGACATCTACTTCGTCTGTCGACTGCGCCCTCTGAGCGAGCAGATCACGATCCAGGAGGAAGAGATCGCCGAGAGTCGCTGGATGCCGGTGCAGGAATATCTCGACGCGGAACACGTGAGCGACTTCAACAAGCAGATCGTGATGGCTGCTCGACAGCACCCGGGGATCGTGCCGACACCGCTGGAGGGGTATGGCGATCCAGAGCGCTTCGAATTCTTCCTGCCGCCGGGCCAAGAAGCGTGACGATACGACCGAATCTGCTGCTGTTGATGACGGATCAGCAGCGCGCCGATGCCCTGGGTTGTGTCAGCGACTGGGTACGCACGCCTCACCTGGATCGACTGGCTGCCGAGGGTGTGCGTTTCAGCAACTGTGTCACCACGTCACCGGTGTGTATACCCGCCCGTCTGAGTCTGGCCACCGGCCTGTATCCCCACAACACGTGGGTGTGGGACAACGGCCAACATACCCTCGACCCTCGAACTCCAACCTGGATGCAGGCCGTGCGCGCCGCCGGCTATCGAACCAGTCTTTTTGGCAAGACCCATCTGCATCCACACGGTGGGGATCTGCGCGATCGAGAACACCTGATGCATCAGTATGGTCTGGATGATGTGGATGAGATCGGTGGCCCACGAGCCAGTGCGCGGGTCCTGTCCCACATGACGGCGCGATGGGAAGAGGCTGGCCTCTGGCAGGCGTATCGGGAGGATCTCGAGAATCGTTTCTCGACCAAGCCCCATGTGGCGCGTCCATCTCCGCTGCCCCTGTCAGAATACGCCGACACCTATGTTGGCCAGCAGGCCAACGACTACCTGCGCGACTACGACGGTGATCAACCCTTCTGCTGCTGGGTCAGTTTCGGAGGACCGCACGAACCGTGGGACACGCCGGACGAATTCGCCCAGCGTTATGACCCCGCGCAGATGCCTGCGGCCCTGCCCCAGCCCGAGTGGGCGGCCGATTCAACGGGTCGTCCCCGAGGGGCGCTGGACGACCGGCTGTCTCAACGGCCCGATCCGACGGCGGAGGATGTGGCCGAGTTGAGGGCCAACTACGCGGGCAATGTGGAACTCATCGATGATCAGATCGGCCAGATTCTGGCCACCATCGAGTCTCGAGGCGAGCTAGACAACACGCTGATCGTGTTTACGTCTGATCACGGGGAGATGAATGGCGACTTTGGTCTGATCTACAAGAGCCACTTGCTCGACCCGGCCGTTCGCGTCCCCTTGATCGTGCGCCCACCGGCGGGGGCTTCGGGTGCGGTCAACGATTCACCGGCGGAATGGATCGATGTGGCTGCCACGCTCTGCGAGACAGCAGGTACATCTGCCCCGGGCTTCTCGCGCTCCCTGCTGCCGGGCGTCACCGACGCCAAGCACCATCATCGAGCGGGAGCGATCAGTGAGATGAATGGTGAAGTCATGTGGATCGATCTGACCCACAAGGCCGTCATCAACACCGAGGGCGAGGTGTATCTGCTGTTCGATCGGACCGCCGATCCTCACGAGCAGACGAATCTGGCGGGCCAGCCCTCGGCGGCGGATCTGGAAACCGAACTGAAGCAGCGAATCCTTCAACGACTCGTGCAGACCCAAGTTTCGCGGTGAGTATATCTCGGCGCCCGACGATGTGGCACCAGTGACGCAGCCTCCATGACAGATACCGATGAGACGGTGACATCCAGCCAGGCGCACAGCCTGCGAGTCTGGGCCGGGAGAATCGTGGCGGCCGTCGTGGTGGTCTATGGTGTCAGCGTCGCCAACGATCTGCTGCTTGCCGACACGCGTCTGATCGCCGATCGCGCGGACATGGTGTCGCTGGATCGAGTGCCGGCCTGGTCTGTCGAGGTTCAGCACGCCCTCTTCGGTCAGGGATCGGTCGGATATCGTCTCACGGCGATGCTGGTCCATCTGCTCAACTGCGGGCTGCTGTTGCTCGTCGCACGGAGGTGGACCTCTGCGAGCCTGGCTGGGTGGGGAACGCTGATCTTCGCCATCTGGCCCAGTGGCAGTCAGGCCGTACTCCATCTGGGTTCGCAGGCAGAGTTGTTGACCACGACGTGGATTCTGAGCGCACTGTGGTTGTCAGGTGGCGGGCGATTCCACGTGATAAGAGCCGTCGGTCTGCTCCTGATCGTCATTCTCGGTCTGCACACGTCTGCACAGGCCTTCGCCCTGCCTCTGTTTCTACTGTTGGTTCACCACCGTCTCGCCCGTCGCGGCCAGCCAACCCCGACCTGGCTCATGCACCTGAGCGCCTATGGCACCGCCGCTGGGTGGTTGTTGTGGAAGATGTCCACTCGTGCTGCCGATGCGGCCATCATCGATCCCCTGACCAATCCTCTCGCCTCTTTGCCGACATCACAGCGTGTCATGGTCGCCCTCGACCAGGGCTGGTCATACGCCCAGTCGCTGTTGGTGCCGCTGCGTTTGTCGGCGGACTATGGGTTCGGCGTCATCGACGTGTCTGCCACGCTGACGATGGGCGTGCGCGTGGGATTGCTGCTTGCGCTACTGGGCTTCGTCCTGCTGCGTTTTGTGCGCCATGCCGATCTGCTGTCGTTGGGTGTGCTCTGGTGGGCCGTAGCCCTGTTGCCGGCGAGCAACGTGGTCTCCAGAATCGATTTGGCCCGCTCGGATGCGTATCTCTATCTGGCCATGGTCGGCGGCAGTCTGAGCCTGGCGGCATTGCTGACCACTCTCTCTACCTCGTCGCGCACACGCTGGATCGTGGCGACACTGCTTGTGATGATGGGTGCGCGAACGATCGCGTGGTGCCGGGACTGGCGGGATGACGAACACCTGTGGGCCGCGACGGTGGTTGCTCAGCCCTCGTCGGCGCGAGCGCACGAAGCATTGGCGACGGCTCTACAACGTCGAGGCGCCTCGGTTGCCGCCCAGGCACACTATCAACGGGCGATCGGTCTCTATCCGCGATTCGCCACGGCGCATCTGAATCTCGGATTGTCTCTCTATGAGGAAGGACGGTGGCCTGCGGCATTGGATCAGTTCGACATCGTCTGTCAGCTCCAACCCCTCAATGCGACAGCTCACCTGAATCGAGGCGCCGCTCTTTTCAGGCAAGGCCTGTGGATGCCGGCGGCCGATGCCTATCGACAGGCGGCAGAGTTGCGGCCGGCATGGCCGGTTCCGTGGCTGAACCTGAGAGATGCCTTGCGTGCCGCCGGCGATGAAGACGCGGCAGCTGCGGCTGTTGATCATGCACGCAGCCTGGGTGCGGTGTTGTCCTTTGATTGAGGCACAGGGCAATGTAGCGAGGGTCCAGATCTCACGAATGAATGAACCGGAACTGTCGGGCGAACCCATTGTTGGCGAATCAGGAGGTGGTGGCGATGAGTGATGAGGTGATACAACTGAGAGGCACCGACTTCGATGAGTGCATGGACTTTCTCAACGAGGTCTTCTCCGAACATGCTCCGCATGACTTCGCTGGCATGTTGCCATCGATCTACCAGCCCACCGATGAGCAGATGGCCTGCAACTACGCCATTCGAGTGGATGGAAAGCTGGCGGCTGTGGTCGGCTTATTCCCAGCCCAATGGCAAGTGGGTGATCAGGTGCTGAAGGTTGGCGGCATCGGAGGTGTGTCTACGCACAAGCGTGTGCGTGGAGCCGGATACATGAAGACGCTGATGAATCACTGCGTCGGCGTCATGCAAGAGGAACAGTACCATCTCTCCTGGCTCGGCGGTCAACGACAGCGGTACGGCTATTTCGGCTACGAGACGTGTGGGGTCTCCCCAAACATGAGTCTATCGCCGACCAATCTTCGACATGCCCTACCGGAGACGGCGATCACCTTCTCGCCGATCGAGGCCGACGATGATCGTTCGCTAGCCTTCGCCCATCGACTCCACACCCACCAGTCCGTCCACTGCCAACGGCCGGCAGACGTCTTCCACCGATTTCTCGTCGGCGGATTTCGAATGCCCTATCTGGCTCGTGACGAGACCGACACGGTGATTGGCTACCTGGTCGCAAGGCGTGGTGAAGTCACCGAATGGGTCGCAGAGGACGATGACCACGCCATCGCCATGGCCGGCGCCTGGGTCCGAGACCGGGGTGAACAGGCCAACTTCTGGCTCATGCCCACCCAAACCGGTCTGGCGCAGCGACTCGGAGCCCTTGCTGAAAGCACGGTGATCCGAACGTCGGGGAACTGGCAGGTTTTTGATTGGGCAGCCACGATTGGGGCCTTGCTTCAGGTGCAGGCTGCCGAGCAAGGCTTACCCGATGGGCGGGTCCGATTCGGCATCGAGGGATACGGTGCCCTCGAGATCGATGTTGAAAACGATCGGGTCTGCTGTCGGCGCACCGAGGCATCGGCGTCGGTTGTCTGGCACCCCTTTGAGGCGATGCGTGCCCTCTTCGGGCCTCTACCGGCGCACATGGTCGTCAACGTCTCGCCCGAATTGTCTGCCCTGCACGGGTGGTGTCCGCTACCGCTGGGGTGGTCGCACCAGGACTACGTCTGAAGGCTGGTCAACCCCGCATCCAGTGTCGTCTCCGGTGCGCGGTTGCAGGTCGAGTTTCTTCAGCACATCGCGGTTCACGACAAATTCCGGCTCCTGTCCACCCAGGACCTCGACGATAGACTGAGCCGCGGCGATGGACATGGCCTTGCGCGCGGTGGCCGTCTTGGAGGCACAGTGAGGCAAGGCGACCACATTGTCGAGAGCCACCAGGTCTTTCGTTCGGCCCTCAGGAGGTTCGGTGGCCTGACAGTCCAGACCGGCACCGGCGAGGTGGCCGGACGTGAGAGCATCGATCAGTGCATCTTCGTCTACGAGCCCACCCCGGGCCGTGTTCAGCAGCCAACTGCCCGGCTTCATGGCGCTGAGAAATCCTGCATCGACGAAGTTCGCACTCTCATCGGTGAGGGGTAGATGCAGACTGATCACATCTGCTTCAGCGAGCAATCGAGACCGATCGACCGGTTTGGCACCCAGGTCGCGGATGCGCTGCGGATCGACCCACGGATCCTCCACCAGTACGGGCATCTTGAAGGCACGGGCGCGACGCACGGTTTCCGCGCCGATGTGGCCACATCCCACCAAGCCGAGGGTGAGGGAAGCGAGATCTTCGCCAATGGGCACATCGTAGACGCCACCTGCCTTCACATTCTCATTCCCCGCCACCACATGGCGAACGGCGGCCAGCAGAAGAGCGAAGGTGAGATCGGCAACGGCGTCGGCCATCGATCCGGGCGTGTTGGTCACGACGATACCCCGTTCGGTGCAATAGTCGAGGTCGACACGGTCGAAGCCGACGCCATTGCGAGCGATCACGCGCATGTCGTTGGTGTGGCCCATCGTCGACGCATTGAGAAATTCGGCCCCCGCGAGAATCCCCTGCATGCCGGTGATATACTCGCGTGTTTCGTCATCGGGCCAGCCGGGAGAGCCGGATCGCTGGATGCATTCCAGTCCCGCTCTCTCTAGCAGGTCGCGAGCAGGTTGCTGACCATAAAACTCGATCCCGACCGTGACGATCACTCGTTCCGTCATGTGGATGCCTGGGTCATGAAGTCGATGTTTCTCCAAAACGAGTGTGTTCAAAGTCGGCCAAGGGTGAATCTATGCCGACGTCAGCGGCCGCATCTTCCAACGTTTTCTGATGGGTGTCTGAGATCGGAATCCCGTCACGTGCGTAATCTGCCTCTAGTTGCGCTTCCACGTTGCCTGGCAGCTGTGCCTGGTCCTGACCGGGAAAGGGGGCTGCCTCGCGGCACTCGCTGACGAAACGGTCCATTTCTTGGTAGAACTCGTTTTCATCCAAAAAGGCATCTACTGCGAACGCAGCAAAGAAGCCTCCCTGATTCGACTCCCACTTGGAGGTGGGCGGTATTCGATCCGACTTCCAGATGCCGGCGAGGATGCCACCCAACACATGGGCCGCTGCACCGAGACCGAGCTGCTTGAAATAGAGGAAAGGGGCCTGTTCAAACAGATCGTCATCCCAACCGACAAAGGTCGTGGCCATGTCCAGCACGAAAGGCGGTTGGTCACGGGAGGGGAAGGCGACACTCATGGGCGAGGCGCCCGTCGCCGCCGACAGGATCGGCCCCTGCCGCTGCCAACGGTGGGAGGAAACGGCGATGCCAATACATCCGGCGTCGGCGGCGAAGCGAGAGTATTTCCCCGCACCGCCAAAATGGAAGTGATTGCCTGTCGTGGCGGCGGCCAGCCCGTGTTCCTGGGCCGCCTCAGCCACGAAACGTGCCGCCTGAGAGGACGGAAGATGTCCCATTCCTCCATCGCCATCATAGACGCGGGTTGCACCCCGTGAGGACAACACCTGTATTTCAGGTCGCGGATTGACCCGGCCCTGAAGCAACATTCGCATGTAGCCCTGGGTCTGATGGGTGCCGTGGCTGACGACACCGCGCAAGTCGGTGGCCACCAGCAGATCTGCCATGGTCTGCGCGTCTTCGTCTCGCATTCCGGCACCGGCGAAGAGTTTCTGTACAAAGTCCCGCAGCACCGAAGGCGGCACACGGATTCCCGCTTCGGGTGGTCGATTACCCACGTCTCTCCTCTTTCATGGATCAAGCGGCCTCAATTAAGGCCGACCTACAAGGGTGTCAAGCAAACCGATGGTTGACCTGATTCTGACCGGCGCCACCGTCATCGATCCCTCTCAGGAATTATGTGCTGTTCGCGATGTGGCCATCACGGGTGACCGCATCGTCGAACTGGCCGAAGACATCCAGGCGGAAGCAAAGCAACGTATCGACCTGTCGGGTCGAATCCTGACACCGGGATTCATCGACATCCACGCCCACCTGTATGCGGGTTCAACCACCTGGGGAATCCGGTTCGACGCGCTCTGTCTGGCCACGGGCGTCACCACCGTCGTGGACGCAGGATCTTCTGGATGGGCCAACTTCTGGGGGTTCGAAGAAAACATGGTCGCCCCCGCCCGAACGCAGACCCTCGCCTTCGTTCACATCTCCGGCATCGGCCTCACCTTCGGTCCGCTGGGTGAACTGGAAGACATCCGCTACGCCTGCCCCGACCGAACTGCGGGGATCATCAAAGCCTGGCCCGAGACCTGCGTGGGTGTGAAGATCCGCATGGGTCGTTTTCAACTCGGTGACAATGGCATCGCCCCTCTGCACCTGGCTGTGGAAGCGGCGGAAGCGACGAACACACCGATCATGGCGCACCTGGGTCCAGGCATCGATCTGCCGGAGGTCTTGCGCACGCTGCGACCGGGCGACGTCGTCACGCACTGCTATCACGACAAGGGTGACGACATCTTCGGCGATGGAGACCGGATCCTGCCCGCGGTTTGGGAAGCCAGAGAGCGCGGTGTCCTGTTTGATGTCGGCCATGGAGGTGGCTCCTTTTCCTTCGACACGGCCAAACGAGCCCTGGCACAGGACTTCACGGCCGATGTGATCAGCACCGACCTGCATTCGTCGAGCCTCGAGGATCCCGTAATGAGTCTTCCGGAGACGGCGTCGAAACTGCTGAATCTCGGAGTGCCTCTCGTCGGGGTTGTGCGACAATGCACGACGGGGCCTGCCGAATCAATTCAACGCGCCGACGAACTAGGGACATTGCGCCCAGGTTCGGTGGCCGATCTGGCTGCCTTCGAATTGCAGGAGGGTGGCCAGTTCGAGTTTCGCGATGGGCACGATCAACTGATGGTGGGCCCGAAGAACCTGTCGCCCGTTCTGACCATCCGGGCGGGCACCATCTACGATCCAGACGAACTGGCGGGTGAGCGAGAGGCGGATCGCCAACGTGCGCTGCGCATGAAGGCTCTGAGCCGCGGTGACATCGAGACCTTCCTCAAGGGCTGAGGTGCGCAGAGCCATGTACCGTGGCATGATCGCGATGCTGTTCACGGTGTGGTGTACAGCATGCGGATCGGGTCTACTGCAGCGCGAGATTCACTTCACAAGCCACCAACTGCAGCGCAAGGTGGACGGGATCTTTCCAGTGGAGGAGAGGAAAGGTCTCGTACGGGCTCGTTTCACGCAGCCCCAGATCCTGCTCAGACCCGGCACGGATCGGATCGGTCTCAGCCTCGACGTGCAGATCCGCCTTCCCGGCGGAAAGAAGATGGATGGGAGTCTCATTCTTGGTAGTGCCCTTCAGTATGAATCGAGCCGCGGTGAGATCTTGCTCGCCGATCCTCTCATCGAGGACGTGCAGATCGATGGTGTCCCCAAACGCTTCGAAGATCTGATTCACACGCTCTCAAAGGTGGTGGCTAAGCGTTATCTGGCGCAGATTCCTATCTATCGACTCCAAGCCGATGACGTGGAAGAGTCATTGGCCAAGCTGGTGCTGAGATCCGTTACCGTACAGGACGGAGAAGTGGTGGTCGTGCTCGGTCTGTAAGCCGCGTATTCAGCATTCGACTCGAAAAAAGGAACCCATGCTTCACACCACCGACGATCTACGCATCGCCGAACTCCGGCCGCTGATTCCACCCGCGATTCTGATGGAGGAACTGTCGACGACGGAAAAGGCGTCGATCACCGTCAGTTCAGGGCGCGATCAGGTGTGTGCAGCTCTAGAAGGCAACGATGACCGCCTTGTCGTCATCGCTGGCCCCTGTTCGATTCACGATCTGGAGGCGGCCCACGACTACGCCAATCGTCTGAAGAAGGCGGCAGATCGGTACGCCGATGATCTGATCATCATCATGCGGATTTACTTCGAGAAGCCGCGCACGACCGTCGGGTGGAAGGGCCTGATCAACGACCCCCATCTCGATGGCAGTTTCGCTATCAACGAAGGTCTTCGTCTGGCGCGCCGACTGCTGCTGGATCTGGGAAACCTCGGACTGCCGACGGGTTCGGAGTTTCTGGATACCATTCTGCCGCAGTTCATCGCCGATCTGGTTGCGTGGGGGGCGATCGGCGCCCGTACGACGGAGAGCCAGGTCCATCGAGAGCTGGCCTCGGGGCTTTCCATGCCCGTCGGTTTCAAGAACGGCACAGGCGGCAGCACCCAGTTGGCCGCCGATGCTGTCGGTGCCGCTCGCGGGGTACATCACTTTCTGTCCGTGACCAAACAAGGCATCTCTGCCATCGTGGCCACCACAGGCAACAATGCGTGCCACATCATTCTTCGGGGTTCGAGCCAGGGCGGCAACTATGATGCGGGCAGTGTGGATCCCCTTGCCCAGAGACTCAAGGAAAGTGAGTTGCCGCACCGGGTGATGGTGGACTTCAGTCACGGCAACAGTCAGAAGGATCACGCTCGCCAAGCGATGGTTTGCAAAGACGTGGCCGAACAGATCGCGGCAGGGTCCGACAACATCTTCGGTGTCATGATGGAGAGTCACCTCAAGGAAGGGCGTCAGAATCTGGTGGCCGGCAAGGCACCCACCTATGGTCAATCCATCACCGACGCCTGTATCTCGTGGGACACGACCGAAACGTTGCTTGAGGAGCTTGCCCAAGCGGTGTCGTCACGCCGCGCAGCACGGAAGTAACGTGGGCAAAGTGGGACTGCTGTTCATCTGTGAGGCGGACGCCTCGTTCTATTACAAGCCGTTTCTTCACCGGTCGGCGGTTGGATAATGCGCCAGGTGGGGTTGCTCTTTATCTGCGAGGCGTTGACTCGCACGTCATCGATGATGGTCCTCATGTCGCTGGCTCTGACCGGCAAATGGCTGGCCCCAGGCCCATCCCTGGCGACCTTGCCTCTGGCCCTGGTGCCAGTGGCGATGACGGTGACGACGATCCCCGCGGCACAGTTGATGCGCCGCTACGGTCGACGTGTCGGATTTCAGCTGGCTGCTCTGCTCGGAAACGCCGGGCGACGACCTGCGTCATCGCCCTGTGGTCGGGCCAGTTCATCGTCCTGATTGATCCGAAGTGTCCCATTCTTGACTCCAAACAGATTTGATGACGAAACATGCTTGGCAAACACCAAGTCGCAATACAGATGCCAGCCGAGTTACCCCTGAGCGGTGTCCTCTGTGTCTGGTCTTTGCGTCCGCTGGCGAACACCAGGTGTCCGTCGATGAGACATTGGAGTGGCGTGACAAGCCATTCCCCGAACGGCCCGCTGGCGGATGCTGCCTTTGGCTTCCGGAGTCCTACTTCAGCAGGAGCATTTTCCGGGTTTGCGCAAGACGGCCATGACCGGTCAGCCGGCACAGATACAGGCCCGAAGCCAGACCCGCTCCGTTCCAGGTCACGGTGTGCCGGCCTGCGTGTGCGAGACCGTCCTTCAGCGTGGCGACACGCTGCCCGTCCACGTTGTAGATAGACAGGTCGATGGACTGAGACTCCTGTAGGGCGAAAGAGATCGTCGTGAACGGATTGAAGGGATTGGGATAGTTGAGTCCGAGTCCCGCTTCGGTCGGGGTGACGCCCGAACCTTGGGAAGGACTCATCACCGACGTAGCGACGTCGCTGTCGATGAAGACGGGCCAACCTTCCAGCTGATCGTGCCACGCGGAGATGGGAAGATTTGCGTCGTGATCGCTGGCGTGTCCATACAATCGCCACGGTCCGCGCACGGCACGATTCGACACTCTGAACCTCGCGGTCATATGAACGCGATGACTGCCGCTGCCTCGCCAGGTGGTTGCCGCTCCGTCGACGAAGGCACCCCGCACCTGGGAAACGTCGTGCCACCGGGGCGAGGACTCCAGCTCGCGAGAGAAGACCGAGTCCGGCGTCACACGGAGATGGTAGTTGTCCCGTATGGCGAAGGCGGTGCGTTGCAGACGGTCGGCGACCGGCTCGCCTGGGACAGACCGCACCAGCTGGGCGCCGATCTCGGCGATGTCATCGGCGCCTTGGGGGTCGACGGCCAGGACGTGGAGATCGTACCAGGCGCCGGCTTCCAGAGTGTCGACGCGGTCTTCGGCTCCCGGCAGCGTTGCGTACATGTGTCCCACGAAGGGACGCGGGTCCGACCCCGGCTCGGCGTGCTGCGGAGCGGGATTCAGGTTGCTGTTGCGCGTAAACAGACGTCCGTTGACGAACAGGTTGTAGGCCACGAAGCGTGTCTCGCCATCCACGTCGTAGTCCCCGACCCATAACAGGCGGCGGCGAGGACTACTGTGGTTGACGTTGTCGCTCATGTAGACATCGTGGAGAATCGCTTGGTGGATGAAGTTGCCGTTGTGGAACGGGTCTGCCAGGTCCACCATGCGCGAATACCCTCCCACGTCGTAGTTGCCGCAGCCAGCGTCGAAGTAGTTGCCGGTGATCTCCAGGCTGCCGCTGGAAAAAGCCATGGGACGGGTACGCTCGAAGTGGTTGTCGCGGATCACCGCGCGCAGCGTATAGCCGCCCTGGGGGTGGGTGTCTACGGCAGCCTGCCACTGGGACAGGTCGTTGTCGTGGAAGTAGTTGCTGGCTACGACGAAGCGGGTATCGGGACTGTTGGAGGCGATGGCGTGACGGTTGTAGGTGAACTCATTGTGGGAGATGGTCACCTCAGAGCCGCCGATGGCCATGGAGGTCCCGGTGATGCTGACGCCATAGCCGAAGCCATCACGATAGTTTTCGTGCAGGTAGCTCCGTGTCACAACGCCCTTCACCGAATTGATCAGACCGACAGCCACACGGAAGCGGGTGAGTTCGCAGCCTGCGACGGTGAGCCCGGCGTGTCCCGCGATTCGTATGCCAGTGGATGTGCCCTCGGTGTGGGTGACGGCGCCGACCAGCTTGAGATGGCGGAAGGTGACGCCGTCGCTGGCGACGTCGAAGAGGGTGAGATCGTCGTCATCGGTCCGACAGACCGACGGTGTCGGGTTCCAGCGTGGCGGCTCGTTCGGTTCGCCAGGCTCGATGATACCGACGTCGCGCAACCGGCCGGTGCCCATCAGAACAATCGGGCGATCGACCGTCACCGTCCCGGTGAAGACGTAATCTCCCGCTGGCAGCCGAACCGTGTCGCCCGCAGAGGCCTGATGAACGGCCGCCTGGATCGCGGCGTCATCGAAACCCCGCACGAGGATGACATCGCCAGATACAACGGTGGGCAGAGCAAGGATGAAGAGCGCGCGGCGGGCACGGCGGGCAACGCGGGCAGTGAAGCGTTTCTCAGGGCCAGACAACGGATTCTCCTGCGACAGTGTCACTTTCACTCCATGCTGAGCCTCGGCGCGCTATGGCCAATGCTGCTCAGGAAGTCGGTAGATGTCTCCTGCCGACCTTGGCTTCTATCGTGCCGAATGTACCCGACAAGGAACAGGGCGATCAACAATAGGCGCCCGGTTGTCCCTTGCCGCCACCCAAGGATGGTTACTAAGCTGCGTTGAGGAGGAACCCATGATTCTCTTTCAACATGGCACCATCATCGACGGATCCGGTGATTCGGTACGGCACGCATCGGTCTTGGTTCGCAATCAGCGGATCGACTCGGTCGGCGACATTGAGCCCACGCCCGACATGGAGGTTGTTGACTGTACCGGCATGGTGATCGCCCCCGGTTTCATCGACGTCCACAGCCATGCCGATCTCGAGGTCCTCGAGCACCGGCCTGAGAAGGTGATGCAGGGGGTGACGACGGAAGTTGTCGGCAATTGCGGCTTCTCAGTTTTCCCCAAGGTGCCTCTCACCGGACTGGCACCGGTCTTCGACATCATTTTCGCCGGGCGCGGTTCCAGAGAATGGGAAGACGCCAGCGCCTATTTCGAAGATATAGAGGGCCTGCAGACGCGCACCAATGTCGCCGCCCTCACGGGCCATTCCAGCCTTCGGGCCGGTGTCACGGGCATGAAAGCGGGCACGCTCGAAGGAACAGATCTGCGAGAGGTGGAGAAGCGACTGACCGCCTGCCTGGAGCAAGGTTCGATCGGCATGTCCACTGGTCTGAACGAGGCGCCCAGCAGCTACGGTGACTTCGACGAGTTGGTCGGTCTGTGCCGCATCGTCCACCAGCACGGCGGTCTCTACACCAGTCACTTAAGGGATTACAAGTTCGACTTTGTCGAAGCTGTGCAGGAGGCGCTGGACCTGGGCCGCGCGTCCGGTGTGCCGATTCAACTTTCACATCTGCAGGCTGCAGGGCGAAAAAACTGGGACAAGATGGATCCGGTGATGGAACTGATCGACAGGGCACATGCCGACGGTGTCGACGTCGGCATCGATGCCTACCCCTACGTGGCCGGCTCGTGCAACATGACACAGCTGTTGCCCAACTGGTGCATGGAGGGGGGCACCGAACAGTTGATGTCCCGCCTGAGGGATCCAGAGAGTCGGGCGCGGATCGCCGAGGAGACGGAATCAGGGATGTCCAACAGCTGGGGAGACATCATGTTGAGTACGCTTGAGAATCCGGATCAGCAGTCCATGATCGGTACGACAGTACAGGATGTGGCCGATGATCGCAGCTGTGCCGCGATCGATGCAGCCATGGACCTGATGATCGAGAACGAATGCGGCATCATGATCATCTCGTTCAATCAGTCGGATGAGAATCTGCGCAAGGTGTTGACCCACCCACTGACCTCCATCATCACCGACGGTCTGATGACGGAGGGCAAGTCCCACCCCCGAACCTTCGGTACCTATCCGACGTTTCTCGGAGAGTACGTGCGCGACAAGGGTTGGATGTCACTGGAAGAGGCCATTCGCAAGGTGAGTGCGTTGCCGGCGGCACGGTTCGGCCTTGAGGGCAGGGGTATGCTGCGGCCCGGTTGCTGTGCCGACCTCGTCGTGTTCTCGGCTGAGAGCATCGGCACACGTGGTGACTACGCGGAACCAGATCAAACGCCCGATGGGATCGAACACGTGATGATCAATGGCACCTGGGCACTGCGAGATCGGTGTTTCGAAGGGGGCCAGTTGTCGGGGCAAGCTCTCAGAGTCTGATGTAAGATGCCGTCAGCTGATGA
>PATE01000013.1 GCA_002712305.1 Gemmatimonadota bacterium
ACCGTTTCATCAGCGTCACCCTCTGTCCCCTGACAGGAACGCCCCAGGTCTTTGACGCGACCGACGAAGACGGGTTTCAGATCGAGTTCGGCGTCTCCGGATTGCTCATCAACAGCAATCTTGTGATGTACGACCGTCGTGATGAGGTCACCCTCTATCCGCAGATGATCTATACTGCCATCAACGGCGAAAACGAGGGCGATCGACTCACCTTGTTGCCCGTCGTACACACGACCTTCGGGCGGTGGAAGCAGCTTCATCCAGATACACAGGTCGCCGAGTTTGGTTCGGGTCTCGATCGCTACAGTTCGCGTCTACAGGATGCCTTTAAGAATCTCAGCATCTACGAGTATCCCTACGGCAACTACCGAACGAACAACAGCTATCTGATCTTCCCGTGGACGACGAGTGAACCAGATCTGAGCCGTCACAATACGAAGGATCTGGTCCTCGGTGTCTGTATGGGCGATCTGCTGCGTGCCTATCCCTTCAGCGAGATGGGCAGGCAGGCCGTCATCAACGATGAAATCGACGGAAACTCGATACTGGTCGTTTACGAGCGTGGTACATCGATTCCTTACTCGCGTGACGTGAATGGCCAGACGCTGACCTTTTTCGAGGTCGAAGGCGCCGGCGATCTGCCGGTCTGGTTTGAGGATGTGGAGACCCGCAGTCTCTGGAGCATGGCCGGCGTCGCTGTCGACGGCCCCCTGCAGGGCGAGCGCCTCGAACAGATTCCTTCCTACAACAGCATGTGGTTCGCCTGGCACACGTACTGGCCGCAGACGACCCTGTGGAATGGGGAGGGAATCCTCGACGAGCTGCCCCCCATCACGGCGATTCTCGAGCCGGTGACTGACGCGATGCCCGGTGATTTCGTCCTGGACCAGAACCATCCCAATCCCTTCAATCCGTCGACGCGGATTCGTTTCGATCTGCCCCACGACGGCGAGATCCATCTGGCCATCTACAACACCATGGGCCAGCGAATTCGGCGCCTCGCCGACGGATTCCACCGGGCCGGTGTCTACGAGTTGACCTGGGATGGAGGAGATGGCTCGGGTCGAGCGGTCGCCAGCGGTGCCTACATCTACCGCCTCGAGTCGGCCGAACTGGGCCTGGTGGCGAGTCGCCAACTGGTTTTGGCCCGCTGATTCCCACCTCGAATCCCACGAGTTCTAAAGGCGTCCGGCTTTCGAGGTGGGCGCCTTTTTGCTATCTTCCGACCTCTCAGAACTCTCGAAAAAACAACCGCTTGGTATATGTCGCTGAGCTCCCGATACAGTCGCTGGCTGCATCTGCGTTGGCCCGCTGGGACCGTCGAACGGTTGCCCGAAGTGGGCCCGAACTATCGCAGCAATGTGCCAGGGCTCTACATCGTGGGGGATCTCACCGGTGTGCCACTGCTGAAGTTTTCGGCCCACAGCGGCTCGATGGCGATCAAGGACATCATCGCCGATTCGAGTTTCCAGCGACAGCGTGGTTCTAAGGTGACGGGTGACACACCCGCTGCCCCTTCCGGTCAACAGCTGGATGTGGTCATCATCGGCGCCGGTGTCTCGGGAATGTCGGCGGCGCTGGCTGCACGCGAGGCAAACCTTCGTTTTGCCTTGCTCGAAGCGACCGAACCCTTCTCCACGGTGGTCAATTTCCCCAAGGGAAAACCGATCTACACCTATCCGACCGAGATGGTGCCTTCCGGGCAGCTCCAGTTCAATGCGAACGTCAAGGAGCCTCTCGTCGCCGATCTCAAGGCACAGACTCTCGATGCCGGGATCGAGCCGACCATGGTTCACGCCGAACGGGTCGAACGGCGTGGAGATCATTTCGAGATCGTCATTCCCGATGGCGAGAATCTGCAGGCTCTGCGCGTGGTGGTGGGCATCGGTCGTTCCGGAAACTTTCGCAAGCTGGGTGTGCCCGGCGAAGATTTCGACAAGGTGTCGAATCGGCTGCACGATCCTCAGGAGTTTTCGGACAAGGACGTGCTCGTCGTTGGCGGTGGCGACAGCGCCATGGAAACGGCCATCGCCGTGGCCTGTGCCGGGGGGCGGGTCACGCTGTCCTATCGCAAGCCCGAATTCTCCCGACCGAAACCGGAGAATGTGGAACGCCTGGAGGCGCTGCGGATTGACCCCATGGCGGATGTGGAGGTGGACAACCCGACTTCAGAACGAGTCACCACGTCGGCGGGCGCCTTCCTCGAGGGTGGGCGACAGGCGGGTTCGGTGAACCTGATGATGCCATCTCAGGTGAAACAGATCGGCGATGCAGAGGTGGTGATCACCAACGCCGACGGCGCCGAGGTGACCGTGCCGAACGACACGGTCTTCACGATGATCGGTCGTGAGGCGCCCCTGGAATTCTTCCGCCGCAGTGGGGTGCACATCCAGGGAGAGATGACGCCGCGCAACTGGGCCGGTCTGGTGTTGTTCGTTGCCCTGTGCACGTTCATCTACCACTGGAAGTCCGGCGGGGCGCTGACGATGCTGTTCAAGGAGAATCACTGGTTCCCGTTCAATATCCCAGACCTGCTCACCGGTCTCAGCGTTACAGCAGCAGATCCGTCGACGCTGCTGGGCATCCTCAACTTCAATCTGGGCAAGCCCGGGTTTTACTACAGCTGCGCGTACTGTGCGCTGGTGGCCGTCTTTGGCTGGCGCCGAGTTCGGCTGCGTCAGACACCCTACGTGAAGTGGCAGACGGCGAGTCTGGCGGCATTTCAGATCGTGCCTCTGTTTCTGCTTCCCTACATCGTACTGCCTCTGATGGGCCTCAATGGCTGGTTTGACACCGGCTTCGGCAAGAGCTTCGCCGACACCTTCCTGCCTCAGGTGGACTACGATCTGGGGCGTGAATACTGGCGTGCTTTCGGTTTTGTGCTGGCGTGGCCTCTGTTCGTCTGGAACGTGTTCACCCACGAGCCGCTGTGGGGATGGCTCGCCGTGAGTCTCGTGCAGACCTTCGTCATTCTGCCGCTGATCATCTATCGGTGGGGGAAGGGTGCGTACTGTGGGTGGATCTGCTCATGTGGAGCCCTAGCCGAAACCCTCGGGGACGGCCACCGTCACAAGATGGTGCATGGCCCGAGCTCCAATCGCTGGAATCTTCTCGGTCAGGTGATCCTGGCCATCTGCCTGGTTCTGCTACTGACGAGGATCATCGCCTGGGCCTGGCCCCACAGCGGTTTCGGCGTCAGCGTACGGGGAATCCACGAGGGGCTGCTGTATGGCTGGCAACCCTTCGGCGTTCCCTTCAACTATGCCTACGTCGTAGATCTACTCCTGGCCGGTGTCGTCGGTTACGGGGTCTATTTCTGGTACAGCGGTCGCGTGTGGTGTCGCTTCGCTTGTCCGCTGGCGGCGCTCATGCACATCTACGCTCGCTTCAGCCGCTTTCGTATTCTGCCAGAGAAGAAGAAGTGTATCTCCTGCAATGTGTGTACATCGGTTTGTCATCAGGGGATCGATGTGATGAACTTCGCCAACAAAGGGCTGCCCATGGCGGACCCTGAATGTGTACGTTGCAGTGCGTGTGTCGGCGCATGCCCGACAGGGGTGTTGGAGTTTGGTCAGGTCGATCCGGCAACGGGTAAAGTGCTGCAAACAGACAGTTTACCCGCCTCAACCGTTCGTCAGTCAGAGATGAGCGCATGAGTGCGGGAATGAAACGCTGAGGATGTTATCGATGAGACGCGTTACGGGTTGGTCGCGCTACGTAGGATGGATGTTGACCCTGATGCTGCTGATGCCGGCAGCGCCGGGTGTCGCCCAGGATTCAACGGTCGAGACGTTGAAAGAGCTGCAGGAATTGCGCAAGGAAGTCGAGCGCCGACGCAACGAAATGCGGCGTGAACTGATGCTCCTGCGCCAGGTGTTGGGTGAAGAGGTGGAGCCAGAGTTCGAAGGCGGCTTCGGTTCTCTCGGCGGGATGACACCAGACGAACTGGGTGCCGAATTGCGAATTCTGCGCGAGGAGATCGAACGCCTGCGCGACAAGATCACACTGGAGCAACTCGAGGCACGGCAGGAGCGGTTTGACATCACTGGCATCGTGCGCTCACGACTGGAATGGTCCGACATCGATTTCGTCAGTGGTGACGCTGATGTGCGCCAACTCATGCGCTCGCGCATCAAACTCACCGGTCGACCGCGCCACGACACGCGCGTCATCGTGGAGATTCAGGACGGCCGTGCGTGGGGTTCAGAGTCCGGCCTCGATCCGACCTTCGATGCAGACGCCGATCACATCGATTTCCATCAGGCCTATATCGAGTTGCAGGAGATCTACGGCAAGCAGTTGACCATGCGACTCGGCCGCCAGGAACTGGCCTATGGCAGCGGTCACCTGTTGGGTTCAGCCGCCTGGGGGAATGCGGGACGCGCCTTTGACGGGCTCGTTTTCCGCTATGGCGAGAAGTCCTTCGTGGATCTGTTCGTCGCCAAAATCGCCGAGCAGGGCGTAACGGATGAAAACCTGTTCGGCCTGTACGTCGATGCGCGTCTCAACGATGGTCACCGTGCCGAACCGTATGTGTTTCTCGAGCATGACAAGACCCTCGGCGTCGAGCGGCTCCTACGTGCGACGGGCGGTCTGCGGATCTACGGCTCGGCCACGGGAGAGACGGGGCACATCTTTGGCTATGAACTAGAGGGGATCGGTCAAGCGGGTGAGGTCGGCGACGACGACGTCCTGTCCTACATGGGGTCGGCCACCTTCCGTTATCGGGGTCCTTCCTGGACCCAACCGGAAGTACGCCTCGGGCTCGATTTTCTGTCAGGCGATGATGCACCCCTTGACGGTGATCGCGAAGCCTTCGACACGATGTATCCTGCGTGGCATACGTTCTTCGGCCTCATGGACCTGTTCCGGGACATGCCCGAAGATACCGGCAATGGGGGGCTGCTAGACTTCAGGGTACAAGGGGAGATGTCGGCATCGGAGAGTGTGCGTGTAGGGCTGCACGTGCATCACTTTACGCTGGCCAAAGGGGTCGAGAAGGGGCTGGGACAGGAGGCGGACGCGATCGTCACGTATCGCTACAACGCGGCGACGACGCTGCACTGGGGCGGTATGATCTTCGTCCCCAGTGACGCGATGAAGCTCAGTCGTGGTGGCGAGGATCCGGCCTTCAAGACGTTCATGCAGTTGGAGGTGCGGTTCTAGGCGGCTCTACTCGGCGTCGAGTGCATCGACGCTGTCGGAATCTGACTCGTCGTCTGTCTGCTTGGGGGAGCTGGCCTCCGGCACTGGTGGTTTGGAGACAGCGCTATCGGCAGGAGCCGCCTCGTCACCCTTGCCCTCCTACGTGCTGGCGACACGCTGGCGTACGGCAGGTTCAAGCACTTGTGTCAATTCCACGAGGTCTTCGACGGTGATCTCCACCTGCTCGAGCATTCCCTCTGGCAAGAAGGGCGCCAGCTCTTCGGTACTGGCCTGGGCTGGTTCCGTCGCAGCGGTCGCGTCACCAGATTTGTCAGATTCATGCGCTCGCGCTCGGGGATCTCACCCCGCTCATCGACGATGAGTGCGACGTTCAGATCGCTGCGCTTGTTGATGGATGCCAGTCGCGCCAGAGTCACACCGCCCCCATGCACCTTCGTCGACAACACCATCAATTTGACTCGCTGTCCGATGACGCGGAGCAAACGGCTGATTTCACCGGAGTCATGGTCGATGACGACACCGAACAAGGGCGGGTCGGCGTCGGCATTCAGATGTTTCACCGAAGTGGCGACATCGGCCAGTGTGTGTAGCGTTTCCAGATGTTCGGGCCGCAGCAGGTGGCTCGGGACACTCGTGGAATCGCCGATCACCATGAGTGGATAGTTATCCTCAGGCCGCATCGGATCTTTGGCCTCTGCCACCTGTCTGGCGAGAATCTCGGCGTGTCGGTTCAAGATGAGGTCGATGCGCTGCTTCACCTGCGGTGGCGTGAAGGGTTTGGCCAGATAACCGTTGACCCCGATCTTGAAGGCGGTCACGAGATCTTTGCGTGAGGCGCGGGTCGTGAACATCAAGATGGGCAGCCGGGCATACTCCACCCGCTCGCGAACCTGTCGTATTAACTCGAGCCCATTCAAAACGGGCATGTTCCAGTTGGTGATCAACAGATCGACGACTCGAGCGTCCATCAACTCGAGGGCCTCTTTGCCGTTGGTCGCCATCATCAGGTCGTCGTAGTCAAAATCCGTGAGCATGCGAGCGACGATTTTTCGCATGCCTTCGGCGTCTTCGACGAGCAGGATCCGCAACTGGGTTTCGTCCGGGTAATGGAGAAAGGGTCTGTCAGAAGATAGCGATGGCAGCGCCCACCGACAGCATGGTTGACGCTGATGCCATCCCGCAGTTTGGTTGTTGCCTTCCCGCTCACCCCCGCAGATCAGGAGTGCCCACACCATGGCATCAGTGAAAGTTACATTCTTGGGACACGCTTCCTTCCGTTTTGAGTCGGACAAGGGAACGGTGATCTACTTCGACCCATGGCTCGATGAGAATCCGACGGCCAAGTCCAAGGTCTCGCAGATTCGCAAGGCCGATATCGTGATCGCCTCACACGGTCACCACGATCATTGTGCCGACGCCTTCGCCATCTGCAAGAAGACGAAGGCGAAGTTCGTCAGCGGCTATGAGATGTGCGTCGTCGCTGAGGCCCATGGACTCAAGCTGGGCAGTCGCGCCGTGCCCCTGAACCCTGGTGGCTCACTGAAGGTGAAGGACGTGACCCTGACGATGACCCAGGCCGTGCATTCGGTGTCCCTGTCGCCCAGTCTCGGTGCGGCGCCGGAAGGGGGCCATTTTCATCCGGATGGCTCCGTTAGCGGGTATGTACTGGCTTTCGACAATGGCATCACGATCTACGACAGCGCCGACACCTGCCTGTTCTCGGACATGCAGTTGATCAGCCAGATGCACGGCCCGCAGATCGCCATCCTACCCGTAGGAGGGAAGTACACCATGGGCGTGCGTGAGGCGGCGCGGGCGGCGAGTCTGATTCGCCCAGAGATCGTGATTCCCGCCCACTACGGAACCACCATGGGTCAGCCCGCCGATATCGGTGAACTGAAGCGCGGCGTGAAGTTCCTGTCGGCCAACACTCGCGTCGAGGAGCTGAAGGTGGGCAAGACGCTGACCTACACGGCGAGCCAGAGCAAGGTCAGTTGACCCGTTAAACATGGGCCCCTGTTCCCGCGTCCAACATGACGTTGACGAACAAGGGCCAATCCGTAGAGTCTTTTCTGACTGACCGGTCAGTACCATTTTCAGCCGAGACTGTGCCTCCCTCAGGTGATTGCCGCAGTGCCCGGATCTCAGACCATAGAGACCGCCACACCCGCACAGACACGACGCCGGCAGGCCATCGTCCGTGCCGCGGAACACCAGTTTGCCGAGCGACGATTCGATGAAGTGCTCATGGACGACGTCGCCGCCGAGGCTGGCGTCGGCAAGGGAACCCTCTATCGCTACTTCGAGGACAAGGAGTCTCTCTACTTCGCCGTCGTTATGGAAGGGTTTGATGCCCTCATCGAACGTCTGCACAATGCGGATGCCGCCAGCGACCCCGTCGAACGACTGCAGCAGACGGTGGGTAGCATCGTCGGCTATCTGCGCCGTGACCGTTTCTTCTTTCGTCTCATGGATCGCGATGAGGGAGAGGGTCGGCGTCGAGGGCTCAAGGCCGAATGGAAACGACGACGTTCGGCCCTGGTGGATGAGGTCGCTCAAGTACTGCGTGACGGCGCCCAGACGGGTGCCTTCGAGATACGGCATCTGCATATGGACGCGCAGATCCTTCTGGGCATGGTCCGATCCTGTATGCGCTTCAATGAACAGGGTCTCGACGACGAGCAGATCGTGGCCGAGATCATCCGCATTTTCGTCCAAGGCGTGCGCCGCCACGAGCCACAACCAACGGGACATGGGAATGACGCAACATCGGAGTAGATCCAGCTGGGGCAGGACAACTCGCTTTGGTGCCTTCTTCGCCATCGGTGTGCTGATGCTGGCGGGCTGCGGCGACGAAGAGGAGGCCGCCGGCAGCACCCGGCAGGCCGGGGGCCAGCGGGGGAATTGGGGCTCGGGACGTCCTGGCGGACGCCCCGCCGAATCGGCATCGATTCCGGTCAAGACCGAGCCCGTCGTGCGTGCGGAGATGACCAGCTACATCGAGACACACGCCCGCCTCGAGGCGGAGCGCTGGGTGCAGGTTGTGGCACGCACACAGGGCCTGGTGGAGAGGCTGGTTGCGGAAGAAGGAGATGAGGTTCGAGAGGGCGTGATTCTCCTTCAACTGGAAAAGCGGCAACTGCGGCTGCAGGTCGATCAGGCACAGGTCAGCCTCGAAGGGGCTCAGGCAACACACAAACGCACCCAGGCCCTGCACGAGAGGCAGCTGGTGAGTCAGGAGGAGTTCGAGAACGCCACGCAGCAGATGCAGAATGCCCAGGTCAATCTGAAGGAGGCGAACCTTCAGTTGGAGTACGCCGACGTGCGTGCCTCCATCGACGGCGTTGTCATGGTACGCAATGTGGAACAGGGCGATCTGGTGCGGACCAACGACGTGGTGTTCTCCGTGGCTGATCTGAATCCCCTGCAGGCGCGCATCCGTGTTCCCGAGAAACGCATGGCCCAGATCCAGCAGGGCCAACAGGCCCGAGTCGTCGTCGATCCGGTACCCGATCGTGTGTTTTCCGCTCTTGTCCGCCGGATCAGCCCCGGTGTGGATCCAGCCAGTGGCACTGTGAAGGTGACCCTCGACGTGCCGCCCGATGACCAGCTGCGCCCTGGTATGTTCGCTACGATTCGGATCGTGACGGATCGCCGCCCCGATGCACTCGTGATCCCCAAGAAGGCACTCGTGTTGGAGACGGACGAGGACGATCTGTTTGTCGTGCGAGAGGGTAAGGCTCAGCGTGTTCGTGTCGAGCTCGGCTACGTCGACGGCGAACGTGTCGAAGTTCGCGGTGGCCTTAGACTCGGCGATCAGGTGGTCACCGTCGGACACGAGGGGCTCAAGGAAGGTGCCGATGTGCGTGTCGTCGGGGCTGAGGATCCCTCGCCCGTCGAGCAAGAGNGNCCTGCCGCTCGCGACGGCCGNGGGGAAGGCGGGCGGGCCCTGCCTGACTCGGCCACCTTCGTCGCCCGTGCCAAGCAGCGNGGTCTGTCCGACGAAGATGCTGCGGCGCGCTACACGGCGATCAAGAAGCGCAGGGCCGAAGCGGGAAACACGCAATGACGGTGGTCAGATGAAACTCGTCGACTTCTCGACCTCGCGGCGGGTGACGGTGGCGATGATCATGGTTGCCGTCGTCGCCTTCGGGTCTGTCGGTTTCTCCCGGCTATCTCTGAATCTGTTGCCCGACATCACCTATCCGACGATCACGGTGCGAACCGAGTACGCCGGCACGGCGCCGGCGGAGATGGAGCGCTTGATCACCGAACCTGTGGAAGGGGTCGTCGGTGTCGTGAGCAACGTCGTGCGTGTCAGTTCGATCTCGCGACCGGGTCTGTCCGATGTCATCATCGAATTCGGCTGGGGCACGGAGATGGATTTCGCCGCCCTGGACGTCCGTGAGAAGCTCGACCTGCTGAATCTTCCTCAAGATGCCAGCAAGCCCGTGCTGTTGCGCTTCGATCCGTCTCTCGACCCCGTCATGCGCATCGCCCTGTATGGGGGCAACAGCCTCATGGAGCTGCGCCGCGTTGCCGAAGAACGGATCCGCCTGGACCTGGAGAGTCTGGAAGGCGTCGCGGCAGTACGTGTGGAAGGGGGCCTGGAGGAGGAGATTCACGTCGAAGTCGAGACGAGCCGACTCGCCAGTCTTGGGATATCGATCTCACAGGTGACGCAGCGATTGGCCGCCGAGAACGTGAATCTCACAGGCGGGCTGTTGAAGGATGGGGAGGCTGAGTTTCTCGTCCGGACATTGAACGAGTTCACCGATCCGGCGTCGATGGAAGATCTCGTTGTCGCAGAAGTAGGCGGGGCAGCCCTGCGTCTGGCCGACGTGGGACGCGTTGTACGCGGTCACCGTGAGCGGGATGTGGTGACGCGCATCAACGGTCGCGAAGGTGTGGAGATAGCCATCTTCAAGGAAGGGGACGCCAACACCGTAGCCGTCTCGGAGACGGTGAAGCAACGACTCGAGAGTTTCTCAGAGCGTTACGCAGATCTGCTCGGCGACGCCGAGGTCGACCTCGTCGTCGATCAGGCCGTGTTCATCGAGCAATCGGTGAGCGAGGTGCTGTCCACGGCATTGACCGGCGGTGTGTTGGCCATCATCGTCCTCTTTCTGTTTCTGCGTGATCTCAAGAGCACGGTCATCATCGGCCTTTCCATCCCGATCTCCGTGGTGGCCACCTTCTTCCTCATGTACAGTACTGACGTGAGTCTGAACATCATGTCCCTCGGTGGACTGGCTCTCGGCATCGGTATGCTCGTAGACAGCTCCATCGTGGTGCTTGAGAATGTGCAGCGTTATCGAGACGACGGGGTCGACACCTTGGGCGCGGCACGTCGGGGAACCAGTGAGGTCGCACAGGCGGTAATCGCCGCGACGATGACGACAATCTGTGTGTTCGTCCCGATCGTTTTCGTCGAAGGTGTAGCAGGGCAGTTGTTCCGCGACCAGGCGCTCACCGTGACCTATTCTCTCGTGGCCGCCCTCTTCGTGGCTCTCATGCTGCTGCCCATGCTTTCCTCCATTGCTCTGCGCCCACTGTCCCGTGAAGAAGAAGGAGATCCAGCGGCGCGGCGCGTCCGTTATCTGGCAGGTGTTCTCGCATGGGTGGCGCGATTGTTTGCCCTCATCGGTCGTTCGCTGCTTGTCGTGCTGACGCCGGCTCTCTGGCTCTTCGATCGGTTGTATGGGGTCACCGCCGAGGCCTATCCAAGATTGCTGCGTTGGTCGCTCGGGCACAGGCTGGTGACACTGGCCGTCTTCATCCTCCTTGGCGCAGGAGTTCTGCTGCAGGCTCGATCTCTTGGTGTCGAGTTGATCCCCGAAATGAGTCAGGGAGAATTCCTCGTCGATCTCGAATGGCCTGCGGGTACGCCTCTGGAGGCGACGGCGACTCAGGTTGCGCACATCGACGAGCAACTGCGGAATCTCGCCGGTATTCAGACCGCGTTCAGTCTCGTTGGTGCCAGCGGGGAGACGGGGGGCTACGCAGACGAGAAGAAGGAGAATCTCGCGCAGGTGTTCATTCGCCTCAGGCAGGAAGAGAGACAGGCCGAAGAATCTGTCATGTCCTCTGTTCGCCAGGTCCTGGCCCAGATTCCCGATCTCGACTACAAGTTCTCGCGACCCTCCTATTTCTCCTTCCGTACCCCCATTGAGGTGGAGGTCACCGGATACAGTCTCCAGACGCTGCAGGATCTGTCGACGCGAGTCGCTGATCAGATGCGCCGGATGCCGGGTCTGGTGGATGTCCGTTCGAGCGCCGAGGGCGGACAGCCGGAGATTCAGGTCATCTTCGATCGGCAGCGTGTGGCCGAACTGGGCACGACCATTCAGGCGATCGGCGATGTACTGCGAAACAAGCTGCAGGGCGAAGTGTCGACGGAACTGATCCGTCAGGATCGTCGCATCGATGTGCGTGTGCGCGCCGTGGAGGATGAGCGAGAATCCGTCGCCGACCTGCGCCGCATGATTATCAGCCCCGTCAGCTATCCGGTCCCCATTCCTCTTGAGGCGGTGGCGGATGTCATCGTCGTCGAAGGGCCGGCAGAGATCCGGCGCCTCGATCAGGAACGGGCCGTTCTCATCACCGCTAATCTGAGTGGTCGTGACCTGGGCAGCGCTGTGGCTGAGATCGAGGCGTCCACGGCCGGCCTGGCCCTCCCCGATGGCTTTGGGATTCAGGTGGGCGGTCAGAACGAAGAGATGGTGCGCAGCTTCGCCAGCATGAAGTTCGCACTCACGCTGGCGATCTTCCTCGTCTACCTGGTCATGGCGTCGCAGTTCGAGTCTCTGCTGCACCCACTAGTCATCATGTTTACCATCCCCCTGGGACTGATTGGCAGTGTGTTGGCCCTGCTGGTGACGGGGCAGACGATCAGTGTCGTTGTCCTCATCGGGTTGATCATGCTGGCGGGGATCGTGGTAAACAATGCCATCGTTCTTGTGGACTACATCAATCAGCTCCGGCGACGCGACAATGGACTGCCCAAGATCGAGGCGGTCCTCGAAGCAGGGCGCCTGCGATTCCGTCCCATTCTGATGACGACGGCCACCACGATTCTGGCGTTGCTGCCCATGGCCCTCGGGTTGGGTGAGGGTGCCGAGATTCGTGCACCCATGGCGATTACCGTCATCGGTGGTCTGCTCGTGTCTAC
This sequence comes from Gemmatimonadota bacterium, assembly GCA_002712305.1. GTDB lineage: Bacteria > Latescibacterota > UBA2968 > UBA8231 > UBA8231 > UBA12574. Next base: position 12,338 of record PATE01000013.1, read on the forward strand.
GATTCTGACCCTCGTCGTCATCCCCGTGGTCTATACGTCACTCGATCGCGCCAACTGATGCGGAGATCGACATGAATCTCGCACGCTACGCCGTCAGTCGTCCTGTCACGCTGGGGATGCTCACCATCTCTCTGGTCGTATTGGGCATGATCTCCTTCGGACGCATTCCCCTGGAGCAGTATCCGTCCTTTTCGTCCTCGGGGATCACTGTCAGTGTGACCTACCCTTCAGCTTCTCCAGAGGAAATCGAACGAGACGTCACCCTGCCACTGGAGCAGTCCCTGGCACTGTTGGGAAATCTCGAACGGGTCAGTTCCTCCTCACGGGCGAACTCGAGTTCCGTGCGTGTCGAGTTTGCCGCTGGGACGGACATGGATCTGGCGGTCATGGACGTGCGCGATCGCGTCGATCAAGTCCGAGGCATGCTCCCAGAGGGAGTCGAACGAGTAAGGATCCGCCGTTTCCAGAGCGACGATCGTCCCATTCTCGATGCGGATCTGGCCTGGCGCGGCGACGGGGAGCGGTTCTTCGACATCGTGCGCAAGGTCGTCGAGCCTCGTCTGCTGCGCCTCGATGGGGTCGCCAATGTCACCATTGACGGGATCGAGGAGAAACAACTCACGGTGGCCCTCGATCAGCAGCGACTCTCGGCACACGACGTGTCCATGCAGCAACTGGCCAGTCAACTGCGCGGCAACAACGTCAACGTCTCCCTCGGTCGGGTGATGGACGGAGAACTTCGGTATCAGGTTCGCGCACGCGGCGAGTTCGACCAGGTCGATCAGATCGGTACTCTGCCGATCCCGCAGCGTGATCTGACCTTGGCGGATCTTGGTGAGGTTCGCTACGAGTATCCGGAGCGCACGCGGTTCGAACGTCTCAATGGGTCGGATGCAGTCGAAGTGGAGCTCTTCAAGGCGTCGACGGCGAATGTGATCGAGGTCGCGGAAAAGGCTCGAACAGTCCTGGCTGAGATCGACAAACAATATGGCGAGGAGCTCGACATCGTCATTACCCGCGATCGTGCCGCGGAGGTGCTCCGAGAGCTCAACAACCTGCTGGATTCGGCATTGCTGGGTGGTGTGCTGGCCATCGCCATCATCTTCCTCTTCTTACGCAGCGTTCGCAGCACCATCGTCATCGGCGTTGCCATTCCAGTTTCTGTCTGCTGTGTGTTCACCGGCCTCTACGTTGCTCGCGAGGTGTTCGGATCTCCTGTCACGCTGAACATGGTGTCCATGGTGGGGCTGATGCTCGCCGTGGGGATGCTCGTGGACCCTGCTGTCGTGACGTTGGAGAGCATCTTCCGCCGCCGCCAGGAGGAGGGCGCTGGCCCGGTGGAGGCCGCCGTCGAGGGAAGTCGGGAGATCGGTCTGGCCGTCGTCGCTTCTGCGCTGACCACGATGTGTGTCTTCATCCCTTTTTTCTTCGTCAACGCCGGTCGCATGAGTCGTTTCATGGGCGACGCGGGCATGACGATCTGTCTGGCGATTGGCGTATCCGCCGCTGTTTCGCTGGCCGTGATTCCCCTGGCCAGTTCACGTCTGTTTCGTGACGGCTACGAGCGCTACGATGGACTGTTGAAGTTCGCCGTACTCGGCCTCGTTTTCGCGCTGGCGGGCTGGAAATTCAACAGTGTCGGCACCGATGCGTTCATCGCCTGGGGAAGCACGACCGGCAGCCGCATTCTGGCGCAGACGCTGGGCATGAGTGCAACCACAGCTGGTGTGCTCGTCACGATTGCCCTACTGCTGATCGGCGCGGCGTGGTATTTCCGCCGACACGGGATGCGCTCTTCCTACGTACGACTTGTGAACTGGACACTCGAGCATCGGGCCGTGACCCTCGGTGTCACTCTCGGTTTCTTCGGACTTGGCATCTGGTTGATCACGCAACTTGAGCAGCAAGGCATGTCCTGGACGCCGGAGCGCAGCGTGAGCGTCACCGTTGAGGTGGAGCGTAGCTACTCTCTGGCCGAAACAGATTCGTTGTTCGCCCGCATCGAGCAACTGCTTCTGACGAACAAGAAGGATCTGGATATCGAGTCCTTGTCGACTCGTTTTGGCCAACGTGGGGGAAGTGTGACGGCGCGCCTCGTCGATGCAGATGAAGGGAATCTGTCCACGATGGAGGCAGGCATGGCCGTTCAGCGCATGTTGCCGAAGAAAGTCGGCGTCAACTACCGGATGGGGCGATCCCGTAGCTGGTCGGGCCCGCAGCTCGGCGTCGAGGTTCAGCTCAAGGGCGTCGACATGGCCGTCCTTGAGGTCCTCGCACAAGACGTGCAGCAGCGGCTGCGCAAGATCGAGGGTGTCCTCACCGTTGACACGAGTCTTGAAGATGGGGAAGAGGAGATTCAGGTCAGCGTCGATCGCGAGCAGGCCCTCGCCTATGGCCTGTCAGCGAGGCAAGTTGCCTCAACCATTTCCAATGCGTTAGGCACACGACGAACTACCGACTTCAAGGCGCCGGAGCGCGAGATCGGCGTTGTGTTGCAGTTGGAGGAGGAGGATCGTGTCAGTTTGGAGCAGATCAAGAACATGTTTTTCGAAGGACGCAATGATACGCGAATTCAGCTGGGGGCTCTGGCGGATTTCGAGTTCGCCCACGGACCGCTCACGCTGCAGCGCGAGGATCGCAAGCAGACACTGACGGTCTTCGCCAATACCAAGGATCGACGGGCCGCGATGCGTTTGACGCCGACGGTTTCGCAGATGATGGAGCAAGTGAGTCTGCCACCTGGCTATTCGTGGCAGATGGGGCGGGCAACACGCTGGATGCAGCAGGACACACAGGACAATTCCTTCGTCTTGATCTTCGCCCTGTTGCTCATCTATCTGATCATGGCGTCGCTCTTCGAGTCTCTGATCCATCCATTCACGATCATGTTTGCCATCCCGTTCTCACTGATCGGCGTGTCCATCGGTTTCTTCGCGCTGGATATCGCCCTCGACATGAATGGGATTCTTGGACTGCTGATCCTGTTCGGAATCGTCGTGAACAATGGCATCGTACTCGTTGATCACATCAATCAGTATCGCCGCGAAGGGCTCGATCGTCGCGCCGCGATCCTGCGAGGCGGTCAGAATCGAATGCGACCGATCCTGATGACGGCGGCCACAACGATCCTGAATCTCATGCCTCTCGTTTTACCCATGGTCTACGGCACTTCGGAGGGATTCGCCAAGCGCTGGGGGCCCGTCGGCCTCGTCGTCGTCAGTGGTCTGACGACTTCGACGATTCTCACCCTCGTGCTCGCGCCCACCCTCTACTCACTGCTCGACGATCTGTCGCTGTGGATGCGCCGTGTCGTGCGAGCCGTACGTGTCTAAAGTTTCCACCCGTCAACTCTGCTGATCTGATCGCGAACCAAGGACATCTGTCAATCATGCGCATCGTCGTCATCTGCTTAATCCTGGCCTCGTTGACCCACGCCGCCATCGCTGATGACACTCCGCTTACCCTGGGGCAGTGCATCGAGATCGCTCTGGCGCAGAATACAGATGTGCGTCTCGCGGAGGAGGGGCTGACACGATCCCATGCAGACGCCAAGTCCGCCTACGCCCGCCGATTGCCCAGTATCAGTGCTGGTCTGCTGAGCTACTCACGTTCGCGCACGGGGCCGTCGGTGCGCATCCAGGACAACCCCGCGGGTATCGACCCCGTCACCGGTGAGCGCATCTTCGTCGAAGAGGAGACGCGGATTCCCGCTGTGGACCGGGACAACTATTCACTCAGCGCGAATCTGAACCACACGATCTTCGACGCCGGTGAGGGCCGACATTCACACAACGCAGCTCGTGCCTCGGTGGATGGTGCATCCTTCGATTTCGAAGCGCGCCGGGCACAGGTCGTGTTCTCTGTCAAACAGGCCTACTTCTCACTTTTGAAGGCGTCGGAGTTGACCCAGGTCCAGCAGGAGAGTCTCGAGCTGAGCCAGCGGCGGCTCGAGGAAGCAAAAGCACGTCTCGAAGTAGGGGCGGGTACACGGGTCGACATGCTCCGTCTACAGGTGGCGGCGGAGAATACGCGCGCTGATCTGATCAATCTGCAGCAACAGGAGCGCCTGGCTATCGCCCAGCTCAACTACCTCATGGGCCGCGATGTGCTCGTGCCGCTCACGGTTGTGCCCTTGTCGGAAGGTGAGCTGCGTGTCCCGCCTCCACCTGCACTCGGCCCACTGGTAGAGCAGGTCCAGGCACGCAATCCAGACCTGCAACGTCTGCAGGCTTCTGTGCGTGCTGCCCAATCCTCGGTCAAGTCATCGCAGTCCGCCTACGCACCCCGAGTCTCGGGCAACCTCTCGTACAGCCGAAGCAACGAGGTCTTCGATCGAGTGTATGGCAATCTCTCTCAGGAGTATCGCCTCAACGCCGGTCTCTCTCTCAGTTACAATGTGTTCGACGGCGGAATCCGCTCGGCCGGTGTGCGGCGCTCCAAATCATCGCTTAACACGGCGAGACTCACATTGGAGGCCAGAGAGCGTGATATCGCCCTCAATGTAGAAACCACATGGCTCGAGTTGGATCGTCTGCGACGGATTCTCGATCTGGCTGAGGGTACCGTCGAACTGGCCACCGAAGACCTGCATCTAGCTGAGGAGCGCTATCGGGTCGGGAAGGGAACTGTGCTTGAAGCCCTGGACGCGCAGGTGGGTTTCACCGAAGCCCGCAGCAGCATGGTGCGGGCTCGGTATGATCTGGCCGTGGCCGACGCGGATCTGCAGCGCCTGCAGGGCGAGGCGGGTGCTGAGTAGTAGGGGTCGACAGGCAAACTGAGACAGCACGTCAGCATGAAAAAAGGCCGGTTCACCTTCGCGGTGAGCCGGCCTTTCTCTGTTGCGATTCTGAACTGTCAGATCGAGATCAGTCCAGCGGTACGTCGGTGAAACGGATGGTCACGCCACCATCGGGCGAGCCATCGACCGATCTCACTTCAAAAACGCCAGGTCCCTCTAAGTGCAGACCCATGTAGGCCTCTTTGCCCATGTTCGTGTTGAACAGGACCGTACCATCTTCGGCAACGATCTCAAAGGCGATCTCGCCACGAAGGGCCTCGAGACCGAAGCAGCCTGCGCCGCGACCGTCCGGAAGGCTGATGGCTTGTGATTCGAAACCAGGCATGTTGCAGATCGTGCGGAAGATGAGGTTGCCCTCACGGTCGCCGCACGGAACGTTCTCGGCCTGTGGGTCCTGCTCGCTGTCGCGCAACTCATTGGAGCACTCCGGCGCCAATGGCAGGTCGGCAAGATCACCCTCGCCCTCGATCAGCAAGCCACCCTCCATACCCTCTGGACCAGGTCCCATGCCATCCGGCGGAGGGCCCATGCCGTCCGGGGGTGGTTCCATCCCGTGCATGCCCTCGCCATCCATCGGCGGCGGCATATGGGAGGCCCGGACCCAAGGCATGAACTCGTCGAAGTCGACGGCGCCATCCCCATTGGCATCCATGAACTGGAAGAACTTCTCCACCATCATGGACTCTCCATCTCCTCCCATCGGCGGCGGCTCTTCACCCTCGGGTGGTTCGAAACCTTCAGGCGGTCCGAGAACGATCTCGGGGTGCATCGGCGGTTCGCCTTCCATGTGATGTTTGGCAAGCACTGGAGCCGTCAGGACGGCCAGCAGTGTCAGAACCAGCGTAAGCTTGCGCATCATACATACTCTCCAAGTAGGTGGTGCGTGGTGTATCCATTACCTATCGGACGCATCTGTCTGCTACGAAAGATCGGCGGAAAATCTGCAAAAGCTGTGATCATCCTCACAATGATGGACGCCAGCCTTCGAAGAGCAGATCTCATATATACGCATCTTGGCGAGGTCACCAAAGGAAAAGTCGCGCCATTCCGAAAGTTCGAGGCCGAAATCGTATCGGCATTAACTATTTGTCAAATAATCACTTAGCATCGGTTTCTTTGCCATTTCTCTCGTCGGCTCTTACATTGTTCACCCGCAGAATCGAGATGAGACCGAATTCTGCAGCATGACGGTATCGTCTCTCTTTCATGGAAAGCAGAAATGTCCTTGGAATTGTTAGGGGGCCCCTTCTTCTCGGTGGCTGGCGCTGGCGAGTCACATGGCCCGGGGATCACGAGCATCGTATTCGGCTGCCCCGCCGGGCTCCGACTCACTCGTGCGGATCTGCAGGCTCAACTGGATCGCCGCAAGCCAGGCAGCAACAAACTCGGCACACCGAGACGGGAAGGGGACAAGGTGGTCATCCTCTCCGGACTGTACGATGCAGATCACGATGCCCTGCTCGGCGGGGCGGGGGTGTCCACGCGTGTGGGCGATGACGAGTGCGCTACGGCGACGTATGAAGCTGGGTTCACGACGGGTGAGCCCCTTGCTGCACTGGTGCTGTCGGCCGCAAAACGCTCGGCTGATTATGCTCAGTTTCTCGGAGCCAGTGGTGATGTGCGGCCGGGGCACGCCGATCTGGTGAAATACCACAAGTCCCGAGGCTACACCGACCCGCGCGGCGGTGGTCGAACGTCCTATCGGTCGACGATCAGCGACGTCATCGGCGGCACCGTAGCTCGACATTTCCTCGTCGAGCACTTTGGCACGGTCTTCGTCTCGGCCATCTGCCAGGTGGGTGAGTTGAAGGCAAGCCAACATCTCGCCGATTTGGTCGGTTCAGGCGAGATGGAGGAAGCCGCCCTGTCCGAACTGCAGTCCCGGCTCACCGACGCCGATGCCGTCCCCGAAGGTGAGGACTTCCTCCCCGCAGTGGATGGGGACTTCGCGCTCGAAGCGGCCCAACTGATCAAGGAGGCTCGTAAGCAGGGTGACTCTGTGGGGGCCCAGGTCGAGGTCGTGGGGATCCGCGTACCTGCCCTGGCCGGTGAACCGCTCTACGACAGTCTGAAAAAACGACTCATGGGAAGTCTCGGTGGTCTGCACGCAGTTCAATCCTGTGAGATGGGATCCGGACAGGCATCGGTGTCGCGCCATGGCAGCGAGCACAACGATCCGATCCGCCGGCAAGGGTATCAGACCAATCATCATGGAGGGCTGCTGGGGGGCATCACCACAGGATCACCCCTCGTCTTCCGCGTCGGCTTCAAGCCCACATCGACGATCACCAAGATGCAGTCTTCCATTCAGAAGGATTTCGAGGAGATCGACTACAAACTCGGCAAGGGCCGACATGATCCGTGTCTCGGCATTCGGGCAGGGGTGACGGTCGAATCTCGGATGGCGATCGAGGTGATGGACGCCGTGCTCGCTCATCAAGCGAGTCGTATCGGTCCGGACGCCTTCAACCTGTTCAACAACAAGGAGCCCTCGTGACGGTGCTGGCCTTCGAAGACGCCGGTCGCCTGCCGGCGCCAGGCGACAACGTAGCGATTGCCGTACGTCGACTCGACGCGGGAACGCGCGTCCGGCTCGGGGCGGGTCAGGTAACCCTGTCCCACACAATTCTCGAGGGACACCGGTTCGCCGTTGAACCGATCGCGGTCGGAGATGTTCTGCTGTCCTGGGGACTGCCCTTTGGTGTGGCCCGCAGCGCCATCTCGCCGGGTGAATACGTCACCAATCCCGGTATGCTGGAGGCCCTCGGTGGCCGCTCCATCGACTTTGAGCTCCCCGCCGAGCCAAACTTCGAGGACCGCGTCGTTCCGTATCAGCTGGACGAGAACACTTTCTCCCCCGCCGCCCCCATGCCTCGCCGCAAGGAGATCCCCACGTTCCGTGGATTTGATCGAGGATCTCGGGGAGTAGGCACCCGCAATCACATCGTCGTACTGGGTACGACGTCGCGGACAGCGGCCTTTGCTCGCCAACTGGCGCAACGCTGCAGCGATCTGCCCACGAGTGATCACTTCGATGGGGTTGTGGCCGTGGCGCATACCGAGGGGGGAGGAGAACGGACACCGAACAATCGTGAACTGCTGCTGCGCACCCTGGCCGGCTTCGTAACCCACCCGAATGTGGGGGCTGCCCTCGCCGTCGACTACGGCAGCGAGGCTGTACCCAACGAGCAACTGCGCGCATATCTACGGGAGCAGGGGCGCGACACGGCCGATATGCCCCTCGACTTTCTCTCCATAGATGGCCCCTTCGATCACGCCCTGGTGGCTGCGGAACGGCAGATCCGCGAATGGGCGGAGCCGGTTGCGGCGACGCAGAGAACCACTTGCAGTGCGGGAGAGCTGAAACTGGCCTTGCAGTGCGGTGGATCGGACGCTTTCTCAGGCGTGTCCGGCAATCCGCTGGCTGCGTGGGTTGCACGCGAGCTCGTTCGCTGCGGTGGCGCGGCGAATCTCGCCGAGACCGACGAACTCATCGGCGCCGAGCCCTATGTGCTGGACAAGGTCGCAGATGTCGCCACAGCTCGCCGCTTCCTCGAGATGGTCGAGCGCTTCAAAGCACGAGCCGCTGACCACGGAACGTCGGCAGAGGGGAATCCCTCGGGAGGGAACAAATTCCGAGGGTTGTACAACATCGTCCTGAAGTCGATCGGCGCCGCCATGAAACGTCATCCCGACGTACGTCTAGAGGGTTGCCTCGAGTATGCACAGCCCTTCCCGGCATCGGGCTACTATTTCATGGACAGCCCCGGCAATGACCTTGAATCGATTGCGGGACAGGTCGCCTCTGGCTGTAATTTGATCTACTTCGTCACCGGCAATGGTTCGATTACGAATTTCCCGTTCGTTCCAACCCTCAAACTGCTGACCACGACGGCGCGCTACGAGTTGCTGCAGCAGGACATGGATGTTAATGCGGGGGCCTATCAGGATGGCGCTTCCATGGACGATCTGGGCGAGGCCCTGTTCGATCTGAGTCTGCGTGTCTCGTCGGGTGAACGCAGCAAGGGGGAGGCAGCGGGACATTCGCAGGTATCGATCTGGCGTGATTGGCCTCGCACGTCGGGCGAAGGTCTCGAAGATGCGCTGAATACGGGGGAGCCCGATGGTCACCCACTTCCCGTGTCGGTGTCGCGAAGCGACGAGGCCCCCGACGTGTCACTGCACGGTTTCGATGGGCCGGCTGGTTTCCATCTGCATCGCATCTCCCTCGTTATGCCCACCAGTCTCTGCTCTGGCCAGGTGGCCCGCATGGCGGCGGAGAGATTGCAGCAGGCGGATCCAGAATCAGGTGTGAGGTACTGTGCACTCGTACACACCGAAGGATGTGGTGCGTCGAGCGGCCCGAACGAGGACATCTACGCACGCTCGCTGATCGGATACCTCACCCATCCATCGGTTGAGCGGGCGATGTTGCTNGAACACGGCTGCGAAAAGACGCACAACGATTACATGCGGGGCTGTTTTGCCGAGGCCGGTGTCGATGCCTCTCAATTCGGCTACGCGAGTGTCCAACTCGACGGTGGAATCGAACATTCCCTGCAGATCATCGATGACTGGTTCNGCGATGACTCGTCAGGTCAGGGCGCCGAGCTCACTTCGCGACCCTTCGTCGGGAATCTCTCCGACCTTCGCCTCGGCCTGCTGTCGAGCGGAAGCCTGAGTTCGGACGCGGCCGTCGCGTCGGCACGATTGGCCGCCTGGGTCGTGGGCGCCGACGGGACGATTGTGATCCCCGATGGTGACGCACTGCTGGAAGATGCCGGGTTTGTAGCGCATCTGGGACTATCGGCGACGACGCCCACACTCTCGCACGGCCACAAGACGGTGCAGCCGGGTCTTCACATCATGGATACACCGGGGGTCTGGACAGAGAGCCTGACCGGTATGGGTGCCAGCGGTGTCGATCTGATGCTGGCGCACATCGGTGAACACCCCATGCCGGGTCACCCGATGATTCCGCTCATTCAGTGGACGAGCAACGAAAGGATCGCCGACCTCTANGGCGCCGATCTNGATGCGCGGGCAGAGGGCAGTGGTGAGAANTGGCCCGCCGCGCTGCTCGGTCTGATCGAGTCACTGTCGAGGGGCGACTTCACGCCCCTATCTCTGCGTGGCAATGCCGACTTCCAGATCACGCGTGGGCTGCTTGGCGTGTCGATGTAGCTGAACCGAGTGCTCCCTCAGGCGATCTCTGGCACGGCCACCTGAAGTTCGGCGGCCACTTCGCAAATCCCTTCCCACACCGACTGGGGCAACTCAATTCCGTCCACCATGCGTTTGGTACGGGTTTCCTGCTCGATCTCTCCCGGCGCATAGATTCGATCGACGCCCGGCAGCGGTCGGGCGGAACAGACCCACTCGGCGAGTCCTTCGACCTCCTCGGTGTACGTCTCGAGATCGGTGAAGGCAGAGATGTCGATGGCGAGGACCATCACGCCGCCACCCCCTGCACCGTCGAGCTTCGTGCACCCCGCATGCGACAGCGGTCCGACGAGCATCTCCACCATCATGGCCAGACCGTGACCCTTGTGACCGAACTGCCGGCCGCCGAGGGGCAAGACCCCGGTTGACGCATCGCGATACTGTTCCGAATCGGTCACGTCATTCCCCTGCTGGTCGATGACCCAACCTTCCGGTAGTGGTTCACCCCGAATGATCTTCTGCTCGATCTTGCCTCCCGCCACGACGGTCATGGTCATATCGAGCATGAACGGGGGCAGCCCATTGCCCCTCGGCGCCGCGAAGGCGATCGGTTCCGGGCGCAAGCGCCGGTCGGCGCTGCCATGGGGGGCCAGGAACAGTCCGCCCCCATTCAGCCAGACCATGCCCAGCATGCCTTGCTCAGCAATACGCGGCGGATAGTCGCCCAGGCGACCGATATGGCTCACAGACTTGAGGCCCACAAACCCGAACGTGGATGTGCGTGCCTTCTCTACGGCCAGGTCAACGGCGCGGGTCACGGCGACGATTCCGTTGCCACCTTTGCCATCGAACAGAGCGATGGCGGGATTTTCGCGTATGAGATCTCGATCCTCCCACGGTACGTATCCCTTCTTCATGGATCGGGCGTAGGACGGAAGGAACCAGGTACCGTGAGAGTCGTGGCCGAACAGGTGACTCTCGATGAGGTGATTGGCGACGATCTGAGCGTCGTCGGCGGGGATTCCCGTTGCCGAGAAGATGTCGACGGCGAGACGACGCAACACATCCTGGGGGACGATCGGCATGCTTCATGACTCCTTATGTCAGTTCAGATCCCACGCCTGCAGACGTTCGCAGATCGCTTCTTCGAGCGCCTCGAGGCAGCCCGGTGCCAACGTGGCCACCTCTTCCTGATAGAGGCCGATTCCGTAACGCTCGCGGGGCAACATGTACGACTGTGACTGATTGCACAACTCGATCAGCAGCAACCGGGTCTGCGGGAACCGACGCCGCAGATTGCGCTGCAACTGCTGATAGGGTTCTCCGCCGAGCATGACGAGCACACACTCACCCATTCGCCACACCCAGACCGTGACATCCACGGTGGTCGTGCCGGCGGGGATCGCCTGGACCTTGCGCAGCATCCGACGGCAGCGCTCGATGCGGGCACGGCACTCGCGAACCGTGTCGATGCCATCGTCTGTCGTGGCCAGGTCTTGTTTCTGTTGCCACGAGTCGATGTCGGCCTGGATCTGAGCCACCGATGGCAACTCGATGATCGGCAGGGTGACGTTGATGCACTCGCTGGTGAAATGATCGACTGAACGCGACGTGTCAGCCGCATCCCACGCCCACACGCCCACCGTCGCGCCGGACAACATCGGCTCTTGATAGGTGAGTTGCTTGCCGGGTGGAGACATCCCTTCAAGCGTAGACAACACGGCATGCCCAAGCTGGCGGCCATTGCGATCGGCCACGGCTGGATCGCCGACAAAACCCTCGGCAGGGCCGAGATCACCGGCGGCACCTTGAACGAACAGACAGGGTGCCACTGCGTGTTGCTCTACCAGTTCACGCATGGCACCGATGTAGTCTGGGCTGATCAAGCGATTATCCCACGCAAGTGTCGTCGGATGGCACGCATAGTTCACGAGAACGAGCTTCGATCCCTGTGCATCGCTGGCTCGAACGACGACGACCGTATCATCCGCGTCGCCTTCTGGATTCGGCCCACAGACGAAGATGTCTCGTTCCACGTCGCGGAAGTCTCGCTCTCGGGCCAGATCGCAGCGACCGACGCCGACGGTGATATCCACAGAAGACAGATTCTCGCAGGCCAGCTTGCTCGCTTCGGCACAGCGGTCAGCCAGAGATTCGAGGTAGGGGGCGATGTGTTCCCCCCCTGGAAAACCGGCACGCTCCCGATCGAGATTGATCGCCGCGTGTGTGTGGGAGAAGGTGACGATCAGTTGATGCTCTGCGCGGCCTGTCGCCGTGCGCAAGGAATCGAGCAGGGCGTGCATTTCGTCGTCGCGCATCCAGCCCAGATCCAAGCCGACGATCAGATGCAGGTCATCGGGGGCATCGTTCGGAGCGATGGCTACACACGTGGCCATCAGTGGGCGGTGAATGCCCTCGGCACGGTCGTGAAGGGCGGCGCCCCAACTTCGGTGGTAGGCGTCGGCGGGAGGTGTGATGTCAACGCGGCCAACACCGAGCTGACATCGACCAAGTGGGGTGCGCAGCGTCGGTGTGATCATGGAAGGACCCTTATGCTGTATGGCGCTGCATCAGTTCGGCGAAGTAGCTGAAGAGGTGATCGCTGTCGTGGGGACCGGGAGAGGCCTCGGGGTGACACTGAATGGAGAAGATGGGGCGTTCCCGATGTTGAAATCCTTCGACACAGCCGTCGTTCAGATTGTTTCGAGTGATCTCGAGCATGGGCGGCAGACTGTCACCCTTGATGCCCCAACCGTGATTCTCAGAGGTAATCAGAATCCGATCACTTGCGTGTTCCTTGATCGGCTGGTTGGCGCCCCGATGGCCGAACTTGAGCTTGTAGATCTCGGCGCCAAAAGCCAGGCCGAGGATCTCGTGACCGAGGCAGATGCCGAACATGGGCAGGTCGGCAGTGGCGATCAGCTCTTTCGCGGTGTCGATGGCGTAGTGCAGGGGGCGTGGATCGCCCGGGCCATTCGACAGGAAGATTCCATCCGGCTGCAAGGCCATCGCCTCGGCTGCCGTCGTCGTTGCAGGAACGATGGTGACCCGACAGCCCGCTTCGACGAGCTTGCGAACGATGTTGCGTTTCATGCCAAAGTCGAAGGCCACCACGTGGGCGCGTGCTTCACCCTCGGGTTCGACGACGTAGGTCTCGTCACACGTGACCTCCTGTGCCAGATCGCGACCCTCAAGGCCTTCCCAGGCGCGGGCCCGTTCAACGAGGGCGTCCGCATCAGATTCCGTAGTTGAAACCACGGAATTCATGGCACCCTCGGTTCTCACATGACGTGTCAACTGGCGCGTGTCGATGCCCTCGATGCCGAGGACGCCGTGCTGCTCCAGATACTCGATCAGCCCCATGGCCGCTCGCTGATTCGAGGGTCGTCGGCAGCACTGTTTCATGATGAGAGCACGCACGTGTGGCTGTGATGACTCGTCGTCGTCAGGCGTGACACCATAGTTCCCGATGTGTGGATAGGTCATGGTCACGAGCTGACCTGCATAAGACGGGTCGGTGAGGATCTCCTGGTATCCGGTCATGCTCGTGTTGAAGACCATCTCGCCGAAGACCTCGCCATCGCCGGCAACACATTGTCCGCGGAACACGGTTCCGTCCGCGAGGGCGATCAGAGCTGGGCGTGGTTGTGTCGTCATCTTGCTGCGAAGGTTCCGATAGGATTTGGGGGGTGTGCCGTTTGGTCGGGTAATATACGGGACCCCGAGTGGGCGTCGAGAGCAGGCATAAAAAAAGAGGAGTTCCCTGGGCTGGGAACTCCTCTTTGAACTGTAGGAAGGATTCTACTGCAGGTGCGGGATCTACTTCAGGTGCTTGTTGACGAGTTTGGTCATCTCAAACATGCTGACCTGCTTCTTCCCACCAAAGATGTTCCGAAGCTTCTCATCGGCATTGATCATCCGCCGATTCTGCGAATCCTGCAGGTTGTTCTTCTTGATGTAAGCCCACAGCTTTTTGACGACCTGGGTGCGCGGCAGCGGCTTGCTGCCAACCACGGCCCCGAGGTGTGCGTCCGGCTGCAACGGACGCATGAACGAGGGATTGGGCTTACGCTTTACCTTCTTACCTTTTTTTTTTGCCGCTTTCTTCTTAGCGGCAGGCTTCTTCTTAGCAGGCGTTTTCTTTGCTGCCTTTTTCGCCGTCGTTTTCTTTGCTGCCTTTTTCGCCGTCTTCTTCTTTGCTGCCTTCTTCGCTGTCTTTTT